>CAYNVA010000576.1:0-2808 GCA_964400575.1 uncultured Thermodesulfobacteriota bacterium
TTATGGGCCATGGAAACGTTCTGACCGAAGCTCACCGGGCGCTGGTAAGGCGGCTTGAAGCCGGCACTGCTGCTCTTCCTGAACCGGAAGATCCGCGTGCACGCGAAGCGTGGAAGGAAATTCTTGAAATTCTCTTCACCCCTGAAGAGGCTGCGCTTGCTTCACGCATGCCGGTAAAACCAGCGTCACTTGAACAGCTGACAATCCATTTTAAAATCAGACCGGAGGAGTTAAAAGCCCGCCTTGACAAAATGTGCGATAAGGCGCTGATTGCAGACCTTATCAATCCCGAAACCGGACAGGCCGTGTATGTTCTCTCCCCGCCAATAGTCGGCTTCGTCGAGTTCTCAATGATGCGGGCCCATGACAGCATGCCGAAGAAACAGCTTGCTGAAGCTTTTGAAGCTTATATGCACGGAGACGAAACCTTCGTCCGTGAAGTGTTTGCCGGAAAAACGACCATCGGCAGAACCCTGGTACATGAAACCGCGCTTGGGGAAGAGTCTCTGCCTGAAGTGTTAGACTGGGAGCGGGCAACGGCAATTATTGAAAACGCCTCAGCCATTGCTGTCTCCCTGTGCTACTGCCGGCATAAAAATTTCCATCTGGGCTCAGCCTGCGCCGCTCCCCTAGAGAATTGCCTGTCAGTTAACAGCGGCGCTGATTTTGTTATTCGCCGCTCCTTCGGCCGGGCTCTGGGCACAACAGAAGCCCTGGAGATTCTCCACGCCGCGCGTGAAAACGGTCTGGTTCATATTGCCGATAATGTGGCCCAGAGCCCCGCCTACATCTGCAGCTGCTGCGGCTGCTGCTGCGGTCAGCTGCAGACGATAAACAGGTACTCTCTGCCGGCAGTCACTCCCAGCGGTTTCAGCGCATCCTGCGACCGGCAGGTGTGCACCGGGTGCTCCCGGTGTTCAAAGGCGTGCCCGATTGCTGCCATTACCATGACTGCTCCCGGCCCGGAAACGCACCCCGCCGGCAAACCGGTTGCCGTCATTGATGCAGACCGCTGTATCGGATGCGGAATCTGTGCCCATACCTGCAGCACGGGGGCGATGACTATGGTGCGCAGATCCCGGCAGCCCCACCTTCCCCGCAACACCCTTGAAAAAGTCATCCGCATGATGCTTGAGCGGGGCAGGCTGCCCCACCTGCTTTTTGATCAAAGCATGGGCCGCTCAAGCTATTTTTTAAACCGCTTACTTGCCGCCCTCTGCGCTCTTCCGCCGATTGAGAAAATGCTTGCCAGCGAGCAGCTGCAATCGCGGTTTGTGCGCTTTGTTCTTTCCCGCGTTCAGAATCCCGCTGGCTATGGAAACAAGCATGGAACGCATGCCAGCCTTTAATTTCCCGCTGCGTTTAAAACGCCTGCTTGACATACTCGCTGAAAACCGGGCGCTGCTGGTGATCCTGCTTCTGGCCCTGAGTGTCAGGCTCTGGGGCATCTCGTTCGGACTTCCCGACATAGAGCATGGCGATGAAAGCGAAGTGGTGAACCATGCGGTCCGCTTTGGCAGTGGTGACCTGAACCCGCACCGGTTTCAGTACGGGTCCCTGTTTCAGTATCTGCTGTTTATTTTCTACGGCCTCTATTTTCTTATCTCGTATGCGGCCGGCAGCGCTGCCTCGGTGCATTGGTTTGCCGTTAATTTTGTTCAGGACCCCACAATGTTCTATCTGATTGCGCGCAGCCTTTCTGCGGTCCTGGGCACCGCCACCGTGGCAATGACCTATCTCATGGGCAAAACCCTGAAAAACCGGGAAACCGGGCTTGCTGCCGCCCTGTTCCTGGCCGTAAGCTTCAACCATGCGGTCCATTCCCATTACTGCACGGTGGATATAGCGGCAACCTTTCTTTTTTCCGTATCTGTATACACAAGCCTTCGCATCTTTCAGCAGGATGGCTTCAGGCAGTACGCAGCAGCGGGTTTGCTGGCCGGACTTGCGTTTGCAACAAAATTTAACGGGATTATTGCTTCAGTCACGCTGCTTGCCGCGCATTTCCTGAAACAGGGCACCGGGCATTTTTACAGTAGCTGTGCCAGCAAAAAACTTTGGACCGGCATTGCCGCCATCTTTGTTGGCCACTTTGTCGCCTGCCCGTTTTTCTATTTTGATCTGAACACGGCACTCTCCGAAGTTGCTGAGCTTAAAGCCTTTCATGCTGCGGCCGGCCTTACGCTGTTCACGTATCTGCAGGGCTTTATCAAAGAGTACTGGGGAATACCCCTGGGCGCTGTCTGCCTGATGGGGTTTCTCCGGTCTGCGGCAACGCGCAGCCGGGAGCGACTGACCCTGTTTGTTACTGCCGCGGCAGTGCTCTTGTTTGCAGCGCAATATAAATATGCAGAAGCAAAATATATCCTATATTCCTTTCCAATATTTGCCGTTCTGGGGGGTTTGTTTTTTTTCGAGTGCTGCGGCCGCCTGAACCGGGTATATGCTGCAGCAATTATGCTCGTACTGCTTATTCATCCCCTGTACAGGATCTGCGCATGGGACTACGAGCACGCACAAAAAAGTATCAACCATGAGGCCCGGGAATGGATCGAGGCCAGCATAACAATCAACTCAAAGATACTGCTCGACAACATCGGCAATGATGGGCCCAAGCTGGACAATGCGCCCGATCAATTGCAGGAGCAGTATCAGCGGGCACGGCAACACAAATTACTCAAAGCTGATTATCTGAAATTAAAGCTGGAAACAAAGCCGAAAATCTATTATAGAGTTTACCAGGTGGATAGCGCCGCCGGATCGCGCAGGGATGACTATCTCGCCTATCGTCTCTGGCAGGATACCGAA
>CAYNVA010000577.1:0-6291 GCA_964400575.1 uncultured Thermodesulfobacteriota bacterium
GTGCCGATGAGAATATCGATCCTGCCGTGGTGAATGTCGCGCAGTATGGCGTGCGTTGCTCCACGGCGTGCAGTGGTGTCGCGGTCCATGCGGGCGATGCGCGCTTCGGGGAAGAGCTGCTGCAGCTCGGCCTCAAGCCGCTCGGTGCCGCAGCCCAGGGGGTCGAGAAACAGGCTTGCGCATGACGGGCACTGCTGCGGCACCGCAATGAAAAAATCGCAATAGTGGCAGGTGAGGCGGTGCTCGCTGCGATGGTGAATGAGCGAAACCGAGCAGTTGGGGCAGCTGAATGTATGGCCGCACTGGCGGCAGAGGTGCACAGGGGCAAACCCTCGCCGGTTGAGAAAAAGCAGGCTCTGCCGTCCCTGGGCAAGCCGCTGCTCCAGGGCTTCTTTGAGCGTTTTTGAAATAATGCCGGCTTTTTTCCTGCGAAGCGCTGTTTCAACCTTCATATCGATGATGGTGACACGGGGCAGCGTCCGGTCTTCGACACGGGTCTTCAGCTCTGCAAAATGATATTTGCCCGAACGCGCATTAGTGTAGGTCTCAAGAGAGGGAGTGGCAGACCCCAAAAGAACCACGCAGCCTGCGTCGCGGGCCTTCACGATGGCCAGATCACGGGCATTGTACCGAAGGCTGTCATCCTGCTTGTAGGAGGCGTCATGCTCCTCATCGACAATGATCGCCCCGAGGTCTTTAAACGAGGCAAAGATCGCTGACCGTGCGCCAACCACTACCTGCACCTGGCCGCGCCTGATCATGCGCCAGGCATCATAGCGCTCTGCGTCCGTGAGGCTGCTGTGCAGCATGGCTATGGGAACCTGCAGCCGGGAGCTGATGCGGTCGTAGAGCTGGGCTGTCAGGGCTATTTCCGGGACGAGGTACAGGCACTGGCGGCCTTCACGCATAACATGGGCCATGACATTGAGATAAATCTCGGTCTTGCCGCTGCCGGTAACGCCGTGCAGCAGCACAGGGTGGAACACCTTTTGCGCAAGAGGCTGTTGCAGCCCTTCGATAATCCGCTTCTGGTCCGGGTTAAGCTCATGCACGGGTTCGATAAATACCGGTTCGCAGTCAGGCGGCCTTCTTAAGGATTCGCGCTCGGCAACAGCAATGAGCCCTTTTTTTTCAAGTGCCGCAAGCTGGGCTGTGCAAGGGCCGCACTGCAGGCGCAGGGCAGTCATTGATACTGGCCCGTTGTCGGCAATGTGCCGGAACACCTCAATCTGTTTGCCTTTAAGTCCCCCGGAAGACACTACTGCAGCAGGGGAAAACCATTTTTCCGTTTTTATACCCACGCCCGCCGTCTTTTTTCTCTGCACCGCCGCAATGAGCCCCTGCTGCTGCAGGAGCCGCAGGCCATAGGCAAGCCCCTGCCTGCCCGCTTTTTTTTCAAGGTTTTTCAGCGACAGCAATTTTGCCCCATCAAGGGCCCGGGCAATGGCTTGGCTGTAATCCGGCACAGCCCCTTGTTTAAGGGACTGGCGGCCTGCATCGGTGAGGGAAAAAGCGTCAATGTATTCGATATTCAGCCCCGCCGGCAGCCCGGTGCGTATGGTAAGCCCCAGAGGGTAGAGGTAATAGGCTGCTATCCACTGAAAGAATCGCAGATCCGCCTCATCAAAGAGCGGGTCGGCGTCCAGCACATCGGCAATCTCTTTTATCTCCTGGCGCGGCGCCTCTGTCGGAAAGCCTATGGCATAGCCCGTTATCAGACGCCTGCCGAATGGCACAAGCACCCGCATGCCCACGCGCAGGCCGTCGGCAAACTGCGGCGGCACGCTATAGGTAAAGGTAGCGCTCAGCGGCAGCGGCACTGCCACCTCGACAAGTTGCAGGGATGACTCGGTTTTTGTCATGGGACTTGATAATACTCAAAGACCGGCATGTATAACAAGCCTAAAATAGGCGGAACTTTAGAGCATCTTTCTTTTGTTGTAAACACGGTTCCTTCTGGTGAGCTTTTATTTCGTTTGCCTGTGTTACGTTCTCGCAGAGAAACCGGCAGTGATCTAATGCCAATCGCTTAAACCGCACAGGCTGCCCTCACCAAAAGCTAACCTGTGGGCATATGGCTATACTGTTTTGAAAAATGCTTTAAAAGGAGGGGAAACGCCAACAGGTAAAATCAAAAAGGGCCTTTCAGACATCCGTTATGATGCTACCCCGCAAAATCGAAGGCCTTCAGCAAGGTTTTTATGGAAGGGATTCCCTTCGAGCATTCAGTGCACACCGTGCATTGGTCAGGGTACTATCTTCCGGCACTCAAGATAGAAGCGTTTTTCATGTGCCTCGCCCATGGAGAATGTCTTGCGCGGCAGCGCGCCGTCGAGGATGACGGTTTTGAAAAAATCGAATTTTGAAATAACCGGCAGCGCAAAGCCGATATTGCCCGGCTGCGAGCCGAGTTCGGCGACCACATCGGCTCCGTGGATATAATCGATCTTCGCCTCTGGCTGCGCCTTCATATACTCATCCAGAAAAGCCTGCAGCGTTGCAACCTCAAGGTTCAGGACGGGCCGGTCAATGCAGAGCAGGCCCAGGGATTTTCCTGCCACAAAGGGAATCATGTGCCGGCCGGGCCGGGAAAGCCCCGAAGCCTTTTCCCTCATTTCGGCCCTTTCCGCAACCTCCTGCCATGAAAATGACGAACCTTGGGCGCTGTAATAGCTCGCCATCCGCGCGAGCATATCCTGAAGCTCTGCATTGAATATCACGCGGTAGATGGGCTCAAACTCCAGGCCCTCATCATGGATATTCACCAGCTCAACCAGTGCATACCGCGCCGGATGGTTCATAATGCCTGCTGTGCCAGGGGCAGCTTTTTTGAGATTTTCCCAGATGACCTTAGCGGTTGCAAAGGAGTGATTGCCGTCGCCCAGGGCATACAGCAGTACGGGCTTGTCCGAAACGCCATATCGCGCACCAAAAGCCTCAGGCGCGGCAAGGCGCTCAAGGGCCTGCGAGACTTCCCGGATATCGGCATCACCTGCAACCAGATATCCGCTGATATGGCCGCTGTCCATCATGAGATCGGTGGCATAGGTTTTCGGGAGATTCTTTTGAAACAGCGGCTCAATGACCGTGCGGTCTGGGTCGTCGATGAGCACCATGATATGGGGCAGTTCAATCGGGGCATGCTCGCGCACTTTGATGCGCGGGGGGAGCCGGTCGAAGATGGTGCCCTCGGTGGCGCGGATAAGCGTGGTGGCCTCCCGGTTGTAGTCATAGTTCTCAAGGTCCAGGGCGGCAATCAAGCCCCGACGCACCTTGCCGTGGGCGGTGGTGCGCTCGACCAACATGAAACCCGGCTGCTGCGCGGCAAGAACACCCTGCTCAAGACAGGCTTCCATTTCTTTGTTAATTGAGGTGATCATGCCGCCCACATCCGGGGATTCAAGATACACTTCAGGCAGGATAAGCTTCAGGGTCGACGGGCTGTTACCCACAAACTGACGCACCCGATCCCAGTAGTCGGGCTGCGATGTGTACTGATCGCAGGCTACGACAGCCCATTTCGTAAGATCTGTGCCTTCTTGTGGCAGCAGGATGGTCGGCACATGGAAAGCGATTTTTTCAAAATTCATGTTTCAGCCTCCGGTTGCTGTAAGTAATAATATTGTATATGAGGGAATAGTCTTGCGAAGAAGGGAATATAAAGGCCGGGGGATTGTGTGTCAATAAAAATACGGGTGCAGTCTGCGCGCCTTTCGAGCCAGAAGGGTACAGCGCTGCCAAAATAAAAGAGGCGGCTATCGTGAGCCGCCTCTTTCTAAAAACCATATGCTCAAAGTGTATCTGTCACCCCAACGGCATTCCTCTATTTCTTCTTCGGCTTTTTTGAGGAACAATCCTGGAGCTGGGCCTGCACCTTGGCCAGTTCCGCCTTCAACGTATCCAATTCTGTAGTAAGTGAAGCGGCCTGCACCTTGGTTGCGCTCAACTCGGTGCCGGCGATGGCAAGATTACCGCTGGCATTCATAGCGTCTGCCCGCGCCTTCTTGAGATCAGCATCTTTTGCAGACAGTGCGTCGGTTAATTCCTGAATTTTCTTGTTGAGCTCGACTTTTGCCGCCTCGCATGTATTTATGACTTTATTTTTATTTTCAACCTCTTTTTTGAGCTCATCAATACCGCATCCGGAAATTACAATACTTAAACCGCATGCAAGCAAAAATAATTTTAAGGGTTTCATCATACAGGGCGCTCCTTTATGAAAGGGTTACAATAACGTATCGATACTGCATATTTTTATGTATAACCACAAATCGGTTACGCTGTCAAATCATCTCTGCTGTCCATATTCCAGCGCGCCCCTTGCGGCAGCTTTGCTCCAGAGGTTCGGCCGTGTAGCCGCAGGCAATTAATAAATGGTCTTTATTTTCACCCCCGGTACAAGCTGTGAGCCTTCAGGCAGGCCGTTGAGCTGTGCCAGCTTTTTTGCCTGAACCGAGGTGCCCATTGTCTTGCGCGCGATTGTTTCAAATGTATCGCCGGAAGCCACCGTATAGATTTTGATGTGGCGGAGCCCCTCACGGGGCCCGTAGGCCAGGCCGTCGATCATGCTCAAATACTTTTCGCCAAGCACTTCGCAGCGGGCAGCTGGTAGCTCCGGACGGTTCTGCAACTGCCCCATGGCATTGTCCATGGCGTGGGTGACTTTTGCCTTCGCCTGAACGCGGGAGATGCGGTCAAAAATATAGGGGTGGGTGGTCAGGTACTGCTGCTCACCCGAGTATCCCTGGCTCGAGAATGAAAGCGTGCGCAAAAAAGCCGCCATCTGCATGGGGTCATAACCCGACCTCATCACATAATCTACGGACTGCTCATCGGCCAGATATTCCTTCTCGCGGCTGTAGCCAAGCATGATCGAGTTAAACAGCTGGCTGGTGGCTGCGGCAAGTTCCGGTGATCCGCCGCCGGTAGCGGCCCCTGCTGCGCCGGCAAGCACGGCGATCTGGGCTATCATGCTCTGGCTCATGAGCGTGGCGCTGTCGCGGCCAACAACATGGCCAACCTCATGGCCCAGCACCCCGGCAAGCTCGGCTTCGTTGTTCATAAGCGCCAGCAGCCCCCGCGTAATATAAATATAGCCTCCCGGAACGGCGAAAGCGTTTTCCATTTCCGTATCAAGTACGGTGAAGTGGTAGGGGATATCATGGCGCCGGCAGACGCGGGCAAGCTTCTGCCCCACGCCGTCTACATAGTTCTGCAGGGCCGGGTTGCGGTAATAGCCGAACTGCTGGATGATCTGTGGATCGGCGCCGCGGCCGATGCTGACCTCTTTGGACTCGCTTACGACATTGAATTCGCTTTCCAGCGTTACGGGATTGATCGAGCATCCCGCGGTGCACAGCATGAAGGCAAAAGTTAACAGGGCACTACAATTTTTTATCATTTTGCTGAGCTCCTTACTGTAGTCTCTCTTTATATTACTATTATATTGATTGCACCGCCACAAGCAATTTTTCAAAAAATTGCATTTACATATTGGCTCTTATTGTTTTACCATGCCCCTAAGAGCATAGTTGCAGGGATATGGCCAATGCTGATTCGCGAACGACTTGAAGAGATTGAACGAACGACGCTCTCGCCAAGGGCAAAGCTCAGCTGCCAGAGCAGGGGCAGGCCGCAGCGGGAAAAAGAATGCGACCTTCGGCCCGCATTCCAGCACGACCGCGACCGCATTATCCACTCCAAAGCCTTTCGCCGCCTGAAGCACAAGACGCAGGTATTCCTGACCCCTTCCGGCGACCACTACCGCACACGCCTCACCCATACGCTGGAGGTAGCGCAGATCGGCCGCACCATCGCAAAGTCGCTGTTTCTCAACGAAGACCTGACCGAAGCAATAGCCCTTGCGCATGACCTGGGACATACGCCCTTTGGCCATGCCGGCGAGGATGTGCTCAACAGAATCGTGCCGGGCGGATTCCGGCATCCCGAGCAAAGCCTGCGGGTGGTTGACGTTCTGGAAAAGCTCAACCTTACCCATGAAGTGCGCGACGGCATTCTCAAGCATTCAAAACGCGGCGGCCCGATTCTGCCCGACAACTTATCCCTAATGCCGGAAACGCTTGAGGGGCAGATCGTGCGCATTGCCGATTCTATTGCCTATCTCAATCACGATCTTGATGATGCGCTGCGAGCCCGTGTCATAGCCGCAAAAGAGCTGCAGGGTGCCGGCGTAGAATTCATGCTGATGCTTGGCTCGACCCATGCCAGGCGCATCGGCAAAATGGTGCATGACGTCATACAGGCCACCATGGACTGCGGCCTTGCAAAAAT
>CAYNVA010000578.1:0-3761 GCA_964400575.1 uncultured Thermodesulfobacteriota bacterium
CAGAAGGCTCTGGGTGCCGATATAAAAGAAATCAAAGACCTGAACCGCCGGGATACAACGTTTGGCGGGATCGGCGGTATGCTCAAGACGCTTTTGGGCATGCACACAGCTATTGAGCCCACGAAGGTTGATCTGTCCCCTTATACAACAGTTATTATCTGTGCACCTATATGGGCGGCAAAGTTTGGCCTTGCTATGCGTACCTTTGTTGAAACAAACAGGTTTGACGGAAAAAACGTGATCATCTTTATTACCGCTGATGTATTTATAGAAGAAAAGTATCAGGAAAAGCACAAGGCCCTTGTTAAGGAATCCGGCGGAAAGGTGATCGGCTACTTTCAGGCACAGGCAACCGACCTGGTGAATAAGGAAAAAGTGCCGCGCACAAGGGAGAAAATTGTAGAAGAAACCCTGAAGCTCGTTCCTGAGATGCAGAAGGCGATTGCAAAGTAATCGAAGTCGGTGTTATTCAGACAAGCGCGGGCTGCTCCCCTGCGCTTTTTTTTATTTAAGACGGTAACGCTGTCGTGAAATTGGCATTCAGGTTTAGCAACAGGCTGGGAGACAAAAAATGCATCATCAGCAAATCGATCTATGGCAACACCAGCATACGTTCAATGCTGAAAAGAAAATGACGGAAAAACGAACTTTTGTCGTGGTTGTCGTGACGCTTGTAACCATGATCGGTGAAATTTTTTTCGGCTGGTTAACCAATTCCATGGCGCTGCTGGCCGATGGATGGCATATGGGAACCCATGCCTTTGCACTGGGCATTTCCCTGCTTGCATATATATTGGCAAGAAAACACGCTCTCAATCAGCGATTCACCTTCGGCACATGGAAGATTGAAATTCTGGGCGCATACACAAGCGCTGTGGTTCTGGGCATCGTCGGTATCGCCATGGTATACACGTCGGTGGAAAGAATGCTGCTTCCGCTTGATATTCACTATAATGAAGCGCTTATAGTAGCTGTTTTGGGTTTGCTGGTGAACCTTGCCTGCGCTGCTATTCTTGGAGTGGACGATCATGGGCACGAGCACGACCGTGGTCATCAACATGAAGACCATGGCCATCATGATCACAAGCATCATGATTTGAATTTAAAGTCAGCGTATTTGCATGTCGTTGCCGATGCTCTCACCTCCGTGTTTGCGATCATCGCTCTTCTGGGGGCGAAATATGCAGGCTTGAACTGGCTCGATCCGTTTATGGGACTAGTCGGTGCCGGTCTTATAAGCCGATGGTCTGTTTTACTTCTGAAAGATACGTCGGGCATTCTTCTTGATTATGTTGCAGACCCTCCGCTTGCACGAGAAGTACGGCAACACATAGAATCTGATGGGGACTCAAGGGTGAGCGATTTACATCTATGGCGCATAGCACAGGGCAAATATGCCTGTATTTTGTCGGTGGTTACCGGCCGGGGGTATGACATCGAGCAGTACAAGACGCGTCTTACGACAGTTTGCGACCTGGCACATGTAACGGTTGAAATAAACATTTGCCGGCAGTAAATTTGACGGGCAGTAATGAAACCAGCAATACCCCGCAATAAAAAAAATAAAAATTTTGATTTGAACTGGCAGTTTTCATGAGATGATTTTGACTTTATCGGACAATTACAATGTTACCAGAGCAAACATGCAATAAATTTGCGCAGACTGCTTATCCAGCTTCTGACACGTAATGTGGACTTTTTTCCGATTTACTCCTACCACCATATATAGGAACTGCGGAGCCATCATGACTCCGCTTTTCTTTTATCCCTTAAAATTTTTTGGCATTTCAATGCTATATTCCATAATTAGAATGTAGCGTAACCATATTCCTCAGGGGGAATCATGAAAACATATCATAAGGGGTGGATAGCTATAACATTGCTCGGGTTTTTATATATTTCATTGTTTGTTGCTGACATAACTCTGGCACTAGATGCAGAGTATCAATATATTAAGCTGCCTATGCCGCTGCATTGGTTTTATAATGTAAACGATTTGCATATCAACAACAAAGGGGAAATGTTCGGGTCAGTTGAAAAATTGATATTATTTTTTGGACTGCCCGTAGCAATTGTAGATAGACATAAAGGTTTTTTTTACAAGGGCGGACGATATATTTGGCTGCTGCCACCAGGATGGAGGGATGCCTTTATTAGTGGCATGAATGAAAGCGGGGTATTGATTGGTTCGGGGGTTGACCTCACTAATAGAAAAAAAGGGTTCATCTATAAAAATGGAATTTACACAGAGCTGCTGCCCCCGGGATGGGCTAAAGCGTATGTCGCAGATATAAATGAAAGAGAAGATATTATCGGTGCCGGGATGGTATTGGGTACTGGGAAAGACAGTAGTGAAACATCGAAAGGGTTTATATATAAAGATGGCACATACACAGAACTGCTGCCCCCGGGATGGGCTAATGCGTATGCCGCAAATATAAACGAAAGCGGGGCAGTGATTGGTAATTGTCTTGACAGCACTGGCAAATGGAACGGATTCATTTACAATGAAGGCATTTACACTCTGGTGCTGCCATGGGGATGGACCCAGGCCCATGTATGGGGCATCAACGATAGTGGCGAAGTAGTTGGCGAGGGGACTGACGGCACCGGGACATACAAAGTATTTATCTATCAAAATAGCATTTACACAGAACTGCAGCCCCCAGAATTGGTTGGGCCGTATTTTAATGTAGGCATTGATGATAACGGGGTGATGTTTGGCTCAGGGTACGACAGTAACGACATGACCATATACAAAGCCTTTATATATAAAGATGGCACATACACCGAGATTTTACCCTCAGGATGGAGTGGTGCATGGATTAAAAAAATAAATAGAAGTGGGGTAATCATTGGTGGCGGACTTCGTAGCGAGGGCAAAGAGTGGGGTTTTGTCTATAGGGATGGCGCCTACATAGAGTTGCTGCCCCAGGGATGGGCTGCTGCGCATGCCACAGACATTAATGATAACGGAACGGTTGCAGGAGTCGGCGCTTATCTGGATTCTACTTTGAGTAGACAGAAGGGGTTTATTGCAGTTCCACAATAACGAATTTGGAAATGATAAATCAGCTCAACTTTGAACCCTATTCATCACAATATCTTGTACCCATGCTTGTCCGCCAAAACTCCACATTACGGCTCTTAATATGGACTGCTGACCATTCCTTAATTATGCCATATTATCAGAAGTAATATTTACTCTGTCAGATTAAGTTAACCCTAAATTCTGCAAGTGTAGGATTAAGTACTGGCTACTACTTGTCTACCGGGATGCTCCGCCTTGCAGGCGGGGGAGCATCACATGCGTATGTGCTTGTGCAGGCAGGAGGTACTGAAAGCCATTGCGCATAAAAAATCTGATAAAATTTAATAATCCGGTCAGGCCGCCTGCGGTGGTTCGCGACAAAAAACAGAGGAAGGTTGACATTGCAGCCAAGTACATGTATTGATAATTTAATTAAATTAAATAAAAAAAATGCCGATAATACTACAATATTTTCTTTCGGCACCACCGTGTGTGGGGGGCAGGATGAAGACGGAGGTCACAGCCGGCTTCTGTTCCGCAGAGAACCTGCGCGGTTCAGCAGCATGCAATTTTTTCTAAAGCTATTATAAATTTGGTGAGGCGATGTATTTGCGGCCCATTTTTTTTATACGTACGGCTGTTCAAGGATGAAAACGACAAAAAAGCTGACGCTGCTGTTTGTGTGTAACATGCTGTTTTTTGTCTGTTGGTTTTTGTATGTGCAGCGATC
>CAYNVA010000579.1:0-1809 GCA_964400575.1 uncultured Thermodesulfobacteriota bacterium
TTTTCACCCGCAGGTCCTATGACCGCGGCCTGCACGCCCTGGCCGTGGGTCTGCTTTAAAGCGGCCTCGGTCTCAAGGGTCGATTTGCCCCAGAGGTGCGCGGCATCGCAAAAGCGGGCGCCATCTGAATTGATGAACAGGTAGAGAGGTTTGTCGGCGCGTCCGGTGATGACGATATGGTCATAGCCAGCCCGCTTCATGACCGGCGCAAAGAACCCGCCGAAATTGGCATCGCCCAATATTCCCGTCAGCGGCGATTTTGCCGTCACGGTGCAGCGGGCACATCCCGGTGCAAGTGTTCCGGCCAGAGGGCCGGTGCCGAAGATGAGTGCGTTCTCAGGGCCGAAGGGGTCGGCCTGTGCCGGCACGAGATTATACAACAGGTGAGAATTTCTGCCCCTGCCGCCGAAAAACATGCTGCGATTGCGCTCATCGTTTTCCGTGATGGCGAAAGTCCGGGTTGAGAGATTTATTTGAAGAATTTTGCCTGTCCAACCGTGCATGCGCTTCTCCTTCACTGTCGGTTCTGCCTGCTGTATGCCGGGGCCGGCGGTCAGGCAGGTACAAGCTCGAGAATGGGTATTTCCGGAAGGCAGTTGAACCGCACCGGAAAATGCGCCCAGCCAATGCCCCTCGATATAAATACAAGCTGGTCTTTGCGTGATCTTTTCAGGCCGCTTGTATAATTCTTATTGAGCACCGGCACGATAGGCGGCCCGTAAAAAGGAAGGCTGACCTGCCCGCCATGCGTGTGCCCGCACAGCATCAGGTCGCTGCGTTCCTTGAAATAACTGTCTGCGCTGTCGGGATTGTGCGCCAGCACAATGCGGCAGTCATCACGCGGGATTATATGCAGCACTTCGTCAAGAAAGTAGTGGTCTTCCAGGTAGTCGCCGGCGCCGGCAAACCAGAGCCTCCTGCCGCCTCTGTCGATAGCGAGTGCCTTTTTTCTGAGCCCCTGTCCGCTTTTTTCCAGCCAGTGCTGTGACCTCCGGCGGTTCAAATAAAGATCATGATTGCCCAGAACCGAAAAGACGCCAAGGGGCGCCTTCAGCTCGCACAGCAGGGGCCAGATAGTATCCATGGCCTGCGGGCTTTTGCTTGAGTGAATATAGTCGCCCGTGCATACGATAACATCTTTTTCAGCAGCAGCTATTTTCCCCATGAGCATCTCAACGAAAAACAAGGGCAGCAGGGGGCCGTAGTGCAGGTCCGTTATGTGAAGAATTTTCAGACCGCTGAAAACCGGGGGCAGGTTGGGAACGGAAATTCTGTACCGGTTGAACTCAACGATATAGCGCTCGATGAAAACGCTATACGAGCCAAGCAGACATGCCGCAGAGGCAAGGGCTGTCGTTAAGAACGATCGCCTGCTTATATTATGGTTTTGTGCCGACATGTATCGCCGCAATGCCGTTGGTGAGCCGTGTAAATGCCACATTTTTAAAACCCGCCGCCTGCATTATAGCTGCAAGAGCCTCGGGCAGGGGAAATTTTTTTATCGAGTCGGGAAGGTATTCATAGGCTTCGCGGGAGCCTGCAATGAGAAGTCCTGCTGTGGGGATGATGTAGCGGGAATAAAAATCGTAGAGCAGGCGGAACCACGGCCACACGGGGGTTGAAAATTCAAGGCACACGAGCCTGCCGCCGGGCTTGAGCACGCGCAGCATTTCCCGCAGGCCCTGCTCACGGTCGGCAAGGTTTCGCAGGCCAAAGCCGATGAGCACCACGTCAAAGAGATCGGCATCACAGGTTATGTGCTGGGCATCCCCGCACATAAAGGAGATTTGCGGGATGCCAGCGGCTTTT
>CAYNVA010000580.1:0-3607 GCA_964400575.1 uncultured Thermodesulfobacteriota bacterium
TGGACGGTTGACGCAGGCCACGATTTGCTGGAGCAATTGGAAGCCGATATCCGGGCAGTGCTGCCGGAGGTAACGATAACGACCCATCTTGAGCCGCTTGACGATCCCACATCCCATCAGGACAAGGAACTCGACCGCCCGTGAGTGGCATCGGCAGAAGCTTGCGATAAGGAACGGCATGTTTTCGGACATGCCTGCGGGAGATGCATCATGAAATTGCACAGGATACTGCGCACTGTCCGCACGGCCCTGCGGGCCCTGCGGCACAACCCGATGCGGGCCGCTTTGACGGCCCTTGGCATCATTATCGGCGTGGCAGCGGTCATCGTCATGATGGAAATCGGCAAGGGCTCATCGGCAGCCATCCAGCGGACCATTGCCAGCATGGGCGCCAACAATTTGCTGGTTCATCCGGGCGCTGCGGCAAGCGGCGGGGTGAGCTTCGGCGGTGGCAGCGGCATGAACCTCACCCCGCAGGACTGCGACGCCATTATTCGTGAATGTCCGGCAGTCAGCAGCATTACTCTGGAGGTACAGGCGCGCGCGCAGCTGACCTATGGCAACCGCAACTGGGTTCCCCTGGCAATCAACGGCACGACGCCTTCCTATCTCGATGTCCGCAGCTGGAACAATCTGGCAGAGGGCGAGATGTTCACGGACCGCGATGTACGCAACGGCAGCAAGGTGTGCGTGCTCGGGCAGACGATCGTGCGGGAGCTTTTTCAAGGTGCGTCGCCCATCGGCAGGGAAGTGCGGGTGAAAAATGTTTCTTTCAAGGTGATCGGCGTGCTCAGTGCCAAGGGGGCAAATATGATGGGAAGGGATCAGGATGACATACTGCTTGCGCCCTGGACAACCATCAAGCAGCGGGTGACCGGGTCATCTGCGACCACGGCAAACCAGAGCAGCTCCTCGTCGGACCCGTCCTCCCCGGGGGTGAACTCGCTTGGCAATCTGTATCCCACTGCACGGCTCAACCTCTATCCGGTGGCGTCGGCGACCCAGCAGGCCAACACTCCTTTGATGGTGCGCTTTACCAATGTTGATCATATTCTGATCTCCGTCCGGGAAGCTCAGGATATCCCCCTGGCAATGCGGCAGGTAAGCGAACTGCTCCGGGAGCGCCATCGCCTTCAGCCCGATGAGCCCGATGATTTCAATATCCGCGATATGACCGAAATGAGCAAAACCCTCTCGTCCACGTCAGTCCTGATGGCCAATCTGCTGCTGAGCGTTGCCCTGATTTCACTGGTTGTGGGCGGGGTGGGAATTATGAACATCATGCTGGTGAGCGTGACGGAGCGCACCCGTGAGATCGGGCTGCGGATGGCGGTCGGGGCACGGGCCCGTGACATCATGCGCCAATTTCTGGTGGAGGCTGTGGCCCTGTGCCTGGCTGGCGGCGCCATCGGCATCATGCTCGGCTGCGGCAGCGCCTACCTGGTGACGCTTCTGCTCAGCTGGCCCACGCAGACCTCGCTGCCTGCCATAGTGACCTCGGTTATTGTTTCGGCCGGCGTGGGTATTGTTTTCGGGTTCTATCCGGCATGGAAAGCATCGCGGCTTGATCCGATCGAGGCCCTGCGCTATGAATGAAGACAGCGGCTCCTGTGCTTTGGATTTTGGAATGCAAATTTCGGATTGTTACATATGCTTATTTAATGGGCCCAGCCGGTATTTGCTGCTGCTGTTGCGGTAACACCAGAACAAGGGATCATGCAGGCGGTTGCTGCCGCTGTTGTCCATAGAGAACCGCTGGGGATTGAAGGGATATGCTAAGCATGACGATGAAATATTTGGCTATGGCATTTTGCTGCATGCTTTTGTTGGCCGGCTGTGAGAATACAGACCTGCAGATGGCAACCAATGCGGGTATGGATGCGGTAAAGGCGGTGACACTTTCTGATACGGATGTGCAGGAGATTGCTTCACAGGCAGCTCAGGTTTCAGACAAAAAGAATGCCCTGGCGGTATCTGGAAACAAGTACGTAAAAAGGCTGAATCAGCTGGTTGGTCAAAGCCTGCAGGATGGCAATCTGAAGTTCAACTATGGGGTCTACCTATCCCCTGAGGTAAATGCTTTTGCCATGGCAAACGGGACTATCCGCATATATAGCGGTCTTATGGACATGCTGGGTGATGGTGAAGTGCGTTTCGTTATCGGGCATGAAGTTGGACATGTGATGAAAAACCATATCAGAAAGAAAATACAGCTTGCCTATGCCGCCAGTGCAGTCCGCAAAGGTCTGGCCTCCCAGAACAATGCCGCTGGGGATTTAGCTCAGTCAGTATTGGGAGGTCTTGCAGAATCCCTTATGAATGCCCAGTTTTCCCAACTGGAAGAAAAAGAGGCTGATGATTACGGGTTAGCCTTCCTCAAGCGTGAGAAGTTTGAACCGCAGGATGCTGTTTCAGCTCTGAAGAAAATCGCCACATTGAGCAAAGGGCATTCCTTTCTTTCCAGTCACCCGGACCCTGAAAAGAGGGCTGAAAGATTACAGGCTCAATTAGACGGCAGAGCCTTGTCAATCCAAGAGAATAAGCAAAACATTCTTAGCAGGTTGAATACATTTCTTGAAAGCAATTTTCCGTCGCTCTACAGTCAACTAAGAAAGTGGCTTCCATGGTTAATTGAAAACACAATTTCGGACTCAAGGGAAACGGGAATCGACAGCATGTCTTGACAACCTACTGTTTTTATAGGATATTAAAGAAAAACAAATACCTTATTGGCCTAATGATCATATCGGCTTACAGATCGCGTTTTAAAAAAATTGCCATTGCAGTTCTCCTGCTGACTTTTGCGTCATGGTCGCATGAGGGGTTTATTATATGCTATGGCGCCGATGGCCATGTGGAAATGGCCCGGGCCTCCAGCAAAAGCTGCTGCAAGACCTCTGAAGCCGATTCGGCTGCAGCACCATCAACGCAGGCAGAATGCACCCCCTGCGTTGATGTGCCGGTACTGCAGGCCGATTATGTCACATCTTCGGGCCATGCTGGCTTGCTTCACCACCACAGCGCGCTGCTCACAATTCCCGGAACGCTGCGTGCTTCACAAGACCTGCTCATGTGCGCTCCCGGTCGCCACGAAATTGTACCTCCTCACAATCCGCTGCTTGCATCTTTAAAAACCGTTATTCTTCTTATTTAACATCCTCCGTTTTTTTTCACGATTTTGCACCCCTGTAATTTTATTAAAGCACTAAGTGTTTTTGCGTAACCATCATCATGCCGTGCATGAGCGATGCTCCGCTTATGTGCATCTGAGGAGGTTTTTTTATGCATATTCGTTATTGTTATCTCATGGCTGTTATGTATTGTGCCGTTTTTTCTGGTTGCGCGGCACAGTCACAAGATATCTTTCTGACGGATCAGCGCAAGCTGGGCAGAGAGTTCGCAACCTTTGTCCCCCCAAAGATGTTTTCCGATAATCAAACTTCGCCAGTAAGTGCACCACAGGCCGCAGGCGCGCTGACCCTGCAGCAGGCGCTTGCCGCCGGGCTCATGCACAGCCCCGAGCTTGCCGCATTCTCGTGGGATGTGCGCGCTGCCGAGGCGCGGGAGCTTCAGGCAGGGTTGCTGCCGAACCCCGAACTCTCAACGG
>CAYNVA010000581.1:0-6599 GCA_964400575.1 uncultured Thermodesulfobacteriota bacterium
CAGACGACCGCGTGAAAAACGGGCGATTAAATCCATCGCAGTGGCCATAGAAGGATCGATCGGATACTTTTCGTATGACTAGAACGAAGCATGGATCCTTTTTCGCGTTTACTTTCGTGTTATTCACTCCCTCCGTTGCCATACCTTTCGTCGCCCCGAACGATCGATAAAGACTCGTGTTTTTTGATAGGGGGGGGGGGGCTTCCCGGGTAAGCGCGTCAAGATCAAAGTTCTGTTTGATGTCGTCCGTGGCGTGCTTGAATTCACGAAATGCCTTGCCCAGTGATTTTGCCAGGTCAGGCAGCTTGCGCGGTCCGATAATAAGCAGCGCAACTACGAGGATGATAATGATTTCCTGAAATCCTAAGCCAAACATGGTATGTGAGCTTGTTTTTACTGATGATTTTGTATAATCTTTTTGTTGTTTGTAGCTGCTTTTTCCAGTATTGTCAACACAACATCTGAAATAAAACAGTATAGGGAAACGCCATGAGCAGGACTATTGTTTTGAAGGACAAATGTTTTTTGGGCCATGTGCCGCAGTATGGCCATCCGGAGAGTCCTGAGCGTCTGGAATCGATCTATGCCATGCTTCAGGGGGCTGATATGGCAGGACGTTTCGATGAGATTTCACCGCGCAGGGCAACAAAAGATGAGATTACCCTGAATCATGCAAGTGCATATATTGAGCGTATTGCTGCCACGTCAGGCAGGCCGCCCATAGGTCTTGATCCGGATACATCAACGTCGGAAGGTTCCTGGGATGCAGCTACCCATGCCGCAGGTGCGGTCCTTGACGGCATAGATATGGTACTGGCAGGTAAGGCTGATAATGGTTTTGCACTGGTTCGCCCGCCTGGTCATCATGCCGAAAACGACCACGCAATGGGGTTTTGCCTTTTTAATAATGCAGCCATCGGAGCTCATTATTTAATCAGGAAGCACAAATTGCAGCGGGTGCTGGTGATAGACTGGGATATCCATCACGGTAACGGAACACAGCATGCATTTTACAATAATCCGCAGGTGCTTTATTTTTCAACGCACCAGTACCCATACTATCCCGGAACAGGTGCTTTAGAAGAGACAGGGCAGGCTGCAGGGCGCGGGTATACCGTGAATGTGCCGTTGCCGGGGGGGCAGGGCGATAGTGATTACGCATGCATTTTCAGTGAGATACTCGCGCCTCTTGCCAATGAGTATAAGCCTGAATTTGTGCTGGTGTCAGCAGGCTACGACATTTACCAGCATGATCCACTTGGTACTATGAATGTAACGCCGCAGGGTTTTTATATACTGACCAGGATAGTCAGGCAGCTGGCTGAAAACATATGTGGCGGCAGGTTGCTGCTCACCCTTGAGGGTGGCTATCATGTGCAGGGACTTGCAGACTCAGTCAGGCAAACCCTTTTGGCATTGAGCGATAGTGATTGCGCGCAAGCCAATTCGCCCGTCGGTTCTCTAGAGGATTGCTGCATGCTTCCGGTATCTTCGAGTATTATAGAAAAAGTTAAAAAGGTGCATTCGGTCAACTGGCAGGTTTTTCGCCCTCGGGGTGGGACCGTAGTATGATGCATGAACCCTTAGGCGATGGGCTGGGTGTCGCAATCGGTATGGCTTATGTAGTGCCTGTACCGTTTTCACCGTACTTGTCCGGATATCCGTCATGTCAACACCAGATCCTCATGAGTTCAGGGAAGCAGAGTGAAGACAGGGGCTTGTTTGATAAACAGCTTGACTTTTGTTATATAACCATCTAAATTAGCTGACAAAATACACATTTTTCCTTTGAGGTTCTGAATGGATACACTGAATGCTTTTGAAACGCTGGCCCAAAAGGTGGAACTAATTATTGAAAAATATGAAACCGTTGTAAAAGATAAAGAGGCAATTGAGCAGCGGATGTCTGCGCATGCACAAGAGCGCGACCAGATGATAGGCAAGATCGAAGAGTTTTCCAGCGAACGCGGTGCAGTCAGGCAGCGGATAGACGCAATTCTGACGAAAATCGAGGAGCTCGGCATATAAAAGGCAGGCCCAGATGGGGGAAAGTTTTCAAATAACGGTAATGGGGCAGACCTATCTGCTCAAAGGCACACATGACAAAGAGTATGTGGCGCGTGTGGAAAACTTTCTCAATGAGCAGATCGAACAGGCTCGCAGAACAGGGGCCACAGCAGACACCTTCAACCTGATGGTGCTTGTAGCTTTGAATCTTGCAGATGATTGTCTAAAAAAAGACGATGAAATAAAAAGGCTGGTCGTCAGCGTCGAGGCTGATTCTGAACGGCTGATAAAACTTATTGATTCCCGATTATAAATTATGTATAGTTGTATTTGCCTATAAGGCAATAATAGTCATTTATTATAAAAATTTTTCTTGGAGGGAATAAGGTTTTTTAATAAAGGGCTTTAAAATGCCCTTATGTATAGATTTTTAGACAGAACAGTGAATGAAAGCATAGCGGGACAACAGAGTGCAAGCGAAAAGGTTTATCAAGCCTTTAAGTAATTGAATAAAACAGTAAACACATGGCATATAATGGTTTTTTTTATGACCTGTTCACCAACAGGCTTTGTTTTGTAGAGTAGCCATAATCTGCACAGTACTTGGTTTTGTAGTAGTCCCTCTGTAGCCTGCCTTGCAATGCATTCACCGTCTGTATATTTTTTGAAAGCTTTATGTTTTCTTGACGTTCAAATCGGCATGAGGCTGATGGATCGGTGAAAGCATATCGGCATGAAGCTATCGTGCTTAACCGGACACCACCCCGCATCATGGATGCACTTTAATAATCAGATACAGGAGGAAAAACTTTGGACCCGATATACATATATATTATAGCCGGTGTCATAGTCGGTATTGTTGCAGGATTTTTTTTGAGGAAAAAAGTTGTAGAAAATAAAATATCTTCTGCTGAAGAGACGGTCGGTAAGCTTATAAATGAAGCAAAAAAAGATGCTGATACGATTGTGAAGGAGGCAAAGCTCCAGGCCAAGGAGGAACTGTACCGGACAAAGGCCGAGTTTGAAAAGGAGTCGCGCAACAAAAAATTCGAAATGCAGAAACTGGAAAAGCGGCTTGCGCAGAGGGAGGAAAATCTTGAAAAGAAGGTCGGCCTGGTTGACCAGAAGGAAATCGCCATTGCCAAGCGTGAAAAGACCCTCGCTGCGCAGGAAAAAACCGTAAAAGAAATGGAGGACCAGTACACGCAGTCCCTTGACGAGCAAAAGCGTAAGCTTGAGCGCATATCGGGCATGACCTCCGATGAGGCAAAGAAACTGCTTATGCAGAGCCTTGAAAATGAGGCTAAACATGAGTCGGCCCGAACCATACGCAGGATCGAGGAGGAAACCAAAGAGAATTCAGACAAGATTGCCCGTAACATCATTGCCATAGCCATTCAGCGCTATAGCGCTGATTATGTCGCAGAAAAGACCGTATCGGTGGTGGCCCTTCCCAATGATGAGATGAAAGGCCGCATTATAGGCCGTGAAGGCCGCAATATCCGGGCCATAGAGCAGATAACCGGTGTTGACCTGATCATCGACGATACACCTGAAACAATACTGATATCCTCTTTTGATCCCATCCGCCGTGAAGTTGCCCGCATTGCTCTGGAAAAATTGATTACCGACGGCCGCATTCACCCCTCCCGGATTGAAGAGATCGTTGAGAAAGTCAGGGGCGAGGTTGATAACACCATTCGAGAGGCCGGCGAGCAGGTAACCTTTGATGTGGGCATCCAGAAGATCAACCCGGAGCTGCTGCGCCTGTTGGGCAGATTGAAATTCCGCACCAGCTATGATCAGAACGTGCTGCAGCACTCTCTGGAGGTTTCCTACCTGTGCGGCATGATGGCATCCGAACTCGGCGTCAATGTCAAGGCTGCCAAGCGCGCCGGGCTGCTGCATGATATCGGCAAAGCCGTTGATCATGAAGTGGAAGGCTCGCATGCCCTGATCGGTGCTGATCTGGCAAAGAAGCACGGCGAGGCTGAAGAGATCATTCATGCCATAGCGGCCCATCATGATGATGTCAAGGCACAGACCGTGCTTGCAGTTCTTGTGCAGGCAGCCGATGCGCTTTCCGCAGCGCGGCCCGGGGCTCGACGCGAAATGCTTGTGACCTATGTCAAGCATCTCCGGGATCTTGAGGAAATCGCCAATGCATTCAAGGGCGTTAGCAAGTCCTATGCTGTGCAGGCAGGTCGTGAAATACGTGTTATGGTGGAAAGCAGCGATATAAACGATGATGGCGCGGTGGTTCTTTCAAAAGATCTCGCCAAGAAAATTGAAGAATCACTTACCTATCCAGGCCAGATAAAGGTGACCGTCATTCGCGAAACCCGCGCTATTGAGTATGCAAAATAAAACCGCAGGGATTGCTCTACGCAGCATGCGGGGCGGGTTTATTTAAGTGTCTGAACGAAAACTCGTTTTTTTTTGCAGGTTGGGTTAAGCCCAGAAAACATTTTTGTCCGCCGCGGCTGATCAACCCAACCAAAAACAAATGCTTGCGACAAAGAACGTGCATAAGGGCGAACCCAACAAATCCATGGTGCAGGGTTTTGATTCAGATACTAATTGAAGTTTTATGAAAGAGGGCTTTTTTGTATGAGCCAGTCAGTCTATGACATTTTGAAAGTTCGTGGTTTTATCGAGCAGGTGACCAATGAGCAGGGGCTTCTCGAAGCGCTTAAAGGGTCGGTGACGTGCTATGCGGGCTTTGACCCCACAGCTTCGAGCCTGCATGTGGGGCATCTGCTGCCGATTATGGCTCTTGCCCATATGCAGCAGGCTCGCCATTGCCCAATCGTGCTTCTGGGGGGCGGAACAGCTCTTATCGGTGATCCAAGCGGCAAGAATGAGATGCGCAAGATTCTCTCCTATGAAGAGGTTGCGGCAAACGGCGCGAAAATACAGGAGCAGTTTTCCCGTTATATCAATTTCACTGGCGATTCCGCTGCCATGCTGCTCAATAATGCCGACTGGCTTGTGCCCGTCCGTTATATAGATTTTTTGCGCGATATCGGCAGGCATTTCAGCGTCAACAGGATGATCGCAGCCGAGTCCTATAAGATGCGTCTCGAAACAGGACTCAACTTCATCGAGTTTAACTATATGCTCCTGCAGTCCTATGATTTTCTTTATCTTCAACAAAATCATAACTGCATACTGCAGCTGGGGGGCAATGACCAGTGGGGTAATATCGTAGCAGGCATTGACCTTGTCCGCCGTGTTGAAGGTAAAGAAACCTATGGCTTGACCTTTCCCCTTATTACAACTGCATCAGGCGCCAAGATGGGTAAAACGGAGAAGGGGGCTGTCTGGCTCGATGCCGAAAGAACTTCCGCCTACGAATATTATCAGTACTGGGTGAATGCCGATGACCGGGATGTGGCCCGTTTTCTTGCATTGTTTACTTTTCTTCCCATGCAAGAGATAGGGCGTCTGACTGCTGTGGAGGCAAATATTATTTCTGCAAAGCAGCGGCTGGCATTTGAGGCAACAGCCATAACGCACGGTAAAGATGCAGCGGCAAAAGCCCAGGAAAGCGCTCGCAGCATTTTCTACAGCGATGGGACAAACATCGAGTCTCTGCCCTCCACAACCGTTGACCGTGAGCGATTGGAGCAGGGGATACCTGCTTTTGTTCTTTTTAATGAGGCTGGGCTGTGCGCCACGCGCAGCGATGCACGGCGCCTTGTGACTGAGGGGGGTGCCTATATTAATGGCGACCGTCTGGAGCAGTTTGATAGAAAGATAACCTGTGCGGATGTTAAAGATAGTATTATAATACTTCGCGCTGGTAAAAAGCGCTTTCATAAGATAGTTGTTTGGTAAAATTTACCACTTTTTTGGGTTTTTTTGCATCGCAGGACTTTAAAAAGCAAGCTATTTCGGTAAGATGCAAAAAAATAAAAAAATATAAAAAAAGATTTGACAAAATCGCTTAGATGGATATACTAATCTGATAATTTTTTGTAGCTCTTTGGCGGTGCGGAGTTTGTCTCCTTGTAGGATTTCAGGTTTTTTAGGTATGCCGCAAGCCGGCAAGAAAACCTTAAAAAAAGAGTTGACAAAAATATTTGCTCAGATATACTGAACTGATGCCTTAGAGCACTATGTTCTTTGAAATAAATAGAGAAGGTTAATTGTCTTTTGAGTTAAAACTTTTCAAAAATAAATTGAAGAGTTTGATCCTGGCTCAGAACGAACGCTGACGGCGTGCCTAACACATGCAAGTCGAACGAGAAAGTCCCGGCTTGCCGGGATGAGTAGAGTGGCGCACGGGTGAGTAACGCGTGGGTAATCTGCCTTTAAGTTTGGGATAACACTGCGAAAGCGGTGCTAATACCGAATAAGCTCACAGTTTGAGATGTCTGTGAGAAAAGGTGGCCTCTGACATAAGCTACCACTTAAAGATGAGCCCGCGTACCATTAGCTAGTTGGTGGGGTAATGGCCTACCAAGGCTACGATGGTTAGCTGGCCTGAGAGGGCGGCCAGCCACACTGGAACTGAGACACGGTCCAGACTCCTACGGGAGGCAGCAGTGGGGAATATTGCGCAATGGGGGAAACCCTGACGCAGCGAC
>CAYNVA010000582.1:0-4373 GCA_964400575.1 uncultured Thermodesulfobacteriota bacterium
TGGACCTGCACCTGCTGCAGTCCGGGCTGCGTTATTTCCACGGGATCTTCTGCGGTCCATATTTTTAAATTAGTCCTGTTGATGTGTCCTAAAAGCGCGTGCAGCGTTGTTGTTTTACCTGAACCCGTCGGCCCAACCACCAGGAAAATGCCATGCGGAAACTCAATAAGACGGCGCACTTCTCGATCATTGCGGGGGGTGAAGTTGAGGCTTTCAAAAGGCAGCGATTTCTCGCCTGCGGCCAGCACGCGCAGCACCGCGCTTTCGCCATGCACCGTCGGGATGGTGGCCACGCGCAGCTCGATAGCCTTGCCGGCAAGCTTGACGCCGATTTTGCCGTCCTGCGGTTTGCGCCGCTCGGCAATATCAAGCCGCGACATGATTTTGATGCGTGCGACAACGGCCCGGATATGCGAGGAGGGTATCCTCAGCATCTCACGGCACTGCCCGTCAACGCGCATACGCACGACCGCCGAGTCTTTGCCCTTGCTGGGTTCAACATGAATATCCGATGCGTTTATCTTAACGGCATCGATAATCAGCCGGTTCACGAGCTGCACAACCGTGGCTTCGTTCTCACTAACGCCGCTGTCTGCCGCTATGTCTCCGTCATCCTGAATGATCTCACCTTCAAGCTTGCCCATAATAGAGGAGAGATCATTTTCCATGCCAAGGCCCTCATGAATCGTTGTCGAGCCTTCGCCCAGATACCGCAGAATATCCTCGGGAATGCCGACGCGAAAATCATAGCTGTTGGCGCTCAGCACCTGCTGGACTTCCATGATTCGGGTAAAATCATTGGGATCATCGATCAGTATCGTAGCGCGGTCGTCCTTAAACTCGACAGGCACCCATAAATGGGTTTTCAGATAGGACCGGTTGAGATTTTTCATGAGCTCCGGAGGCGGATTAATATCGGGGTCGAAACTCATGAACGGAACCTGATAATACCGCTCAAGTGATTCCCCGACTTCCTCAACGGCAAGCTTCAGCTCGCTCATCAGCAGGAACTGCACCGACACCTTGCTTGCCGCCGACTTCTTTTTCAGCTCCTCGAGTTTGTCGGGCGTCAGGAGCTTGCAGTGCATGAGGTGCTCGAACGGCCCCTGCGTTGCCTGAAAATCGTACTGGAACTTCTGGCCGATTACCTGCGCAAGCTCATGGGCGATTTTGAGCTCCTGGTCGCTAAAAGAGCTGCTGTCCAGGCGATTGATGATCTGCAGCACCCCGAGCAGCGTCTCCTTGAACTTGATGGGCACCACCACCATGGAGCGCGTGCGCATGCCCGAGCGCTGATCGAAGCTGTAGTCGAACCGCAGCTGCGGGTGAATTTTGGCAAGGGATGCCTTGTCATAAACATTATCGATGCGCACCGCTCGCTGGCTCAGCGCCACAAACCCGGCAATTGAGGTCGTGCTCAGCGCGACGCGGATTTCCTTGATATCTTTTCCGGTTTTGTATTTTGAGACAATCTCACGGTCATGCCTGCCGCGCTGGTACACGGTCAGGCGCTCGGCATTCATGAGCGTCAGAATTTCCTTCTCCACATACGGCAGGACTTTCACAAAGTTTTCGGCTTCATGAATAACCTTGGAGATTTCATACAGCTTGCTCTGGTAATCGGCAGTCAGCGTTATTTTGGGCTGGGCGGGCTGCGGCGCCTGCTCTGGCTTGGGCTGTGGGGCTGTAGCCATTGTGATAACTCCCCCTGCATGGGTTGGTGATTTTAAAAATGCCTCAAAAAATACTAGGCCATATAGAATATGGTGTCAATCTAAAATGGCTGAGGGAATCCTTCACAGCGTATTTTTCGACATGTGTTCCAGCAGGATGCAGAAGTGATGCTCACCGCCTACAAGGCGGGGCATCCCGGTAGATAAGATTGATTTTTTTGAGACGTGCCGTTTGACCCCGCTTACAAAGCGGGGCTTGCGCGGCACATTCCGGTCAGCAGCCACCCGCCTAGCGGGTGGCTTGATTTCGCCCTGAATGGGCGCAAATCAAAAAACACGCTGTGTTGAGTTGCCTTCTTCAGAAAACCATCGCCATAGGCGATGGTTTTCTGAAGACAATAGATTTTCAAAAACAGGGTATAATAATAAACCGACCCTTTATCTGTCTCCATTATCGTCGGTGGCATAATCTTAGCTGCCATTGTCCATACCAGGGCCGTGGTGATGCGCGGGGTGCATAGACAAACTTTTTTTATAAGAAAAGCGGTTGGAAAAATCTCCAACCGCCAGCAATTATTTATAAAGTGATCCGTTGGTTTATGTAATTTTTCAACAACTTCTCGCAAATTTCCGCAAATTTTACCCCCGGCCCAAGAAGCGCTTTAAGCCTGAGCTGCGATAGAGAAAGCGAGCGGTACGGCACAGCAACGGATAATCACTGATAGTATCATAGACTCGATTGACAAAAGGTTTAGGCGGAAATATCTCGCGCAGGGTAAGATAGCTCTCGGAATCACGCATATTCAGATACATTGCACACTGAGAGCAGGCAATATCTTCCCTCGGCTGAGCCTTGCCCATGAGCATCTGCCGGGCATAATTGATCCTCTCACTATTAATGCTCGGTACATACCCATCGCGGAAAGCATTGCCACCGAGCGCTGCCGTAATGTTCCAGCAGCAGCCCAGAACCGTGCCATCCCAGTTGATCCGCGGTGTTAGCCAGAGGTCATGGCAGTTGTTGCGCAAATAGCTGGTTCCCGTTGAACGCTTGAACTCCTCCCGCGTTGTCGCCGACCAGCCGGTTTCGGCAAGCACAAATGCACGGTTGCGAATCGGCGAAATGCTTGAGTCCCAGGACATCTTGGTAACAAAAGCCATATTGAGATCCCGTGCCAGTTCCCGCGCCAGGGGGATTTCATGTTCATTGTGACCGAACACAACAAACTGCCATGTCAGTTGCGGATACTCAGATCCGCAGCGCTGTTTGTAGCCATTGATTATACGAATATTTTCAATTACACGCTCGAAATCGCCGCCGACGCGATATAGTCTATACGTCTCCTGCTTTGCACCATCAATAGAACAAAGCAAATGCCTGAATCGGTACTGGACGAGCCCTTCAAGAACCTGCTCGCTCACCGTGTTCAGATTGACGCCGCTGTGGTTCGTCACGGGAATGTTCTTCCGGAATAGGTATTCCATGATGGACAACAGCTCAGGGTTGAGAAACATTTCGCCCCGGTTGTTGAAATACACTTCGCGGATCTGCGCATTGGCCTCCAGCAGATTTTGCAGATCGCTGAGCCTCAGGTGCCCCTTGCCGACAACGGGCGGGCATCCCTTGCCGCTGGTGGTAAGGCACGTAGGGCAGCGCAGCTGACAGCTGGCATTGGCGTCAATGGTTAAGCGCGCAGGGTTAATAATCATGGATTTACAGAGACTATGATTGGTTCATAGAACAGGGAGTCCCACACAGCATATATAAACACAAACCCATTCACACGAAGGGCTCTCATGGAAAAAAGTACTTAATTCAAGACAGGTTGTCAAAGGAAAAGTAATTCCAGGGGAAAGTGCCGTTCACAGCTTGTCCCGGTAGATACGATCACGTGGGGGCAAAAAAACATTATGGCCGTTACAGGGCATCCCTGCCAAAGGCAGGATAAAACGGAGCACCTTAGGCTGGACGAACGGGCCTATACAGGGAAGATCGAATGTCAAACACGAACCCCGTTCACAGCGTGGCGCGGGGATGTATCTTGAGGAACTCATAGAAATAGCCTTCTGGCTTCAAGTTCAGAAGAGCCGTACAATCTTTTTCCAAGTTCGAATAACTCATGCGGGCGATTTCATCAGGCGAGAAAGAAAGAACGCTGTCCGGCTTACCTGGAGTCACAATTCCAAGCCCCATATCGCAGTCGAGCACAAAAACTTTTAGATCTCGACGAGTTCTAAGGCGCACAACAGCCTTCCACACATCGCCACACCACCAACCTTCCCAATCCAAATCCGCCTGATTGATGCATGCAGCCTCTTGCAATGACTTCGCGCGCACGGCCTGGGCAGCAGTTGCAGGCCTGCAATCATGCATGAGAATGACACCGGCTGGCGCAAGAAACCGCAGGCAGTTCTCTACATCCCTGTACGCTTGTTCATAAGTATGCTCGCCGTCCACCAGGGCGACATCGATTTTATGTTCGGAAAAGAGGTCGGGCATTCGACAGAAAAAATCGTCGCTGGTCATCTCAAAAAAACAGGGGTCTTCGCGTCCCAACAGCTGATTCCACTTTCCCGCCACTATGCTGCGGCGCAGCTCCCATTTCCGCAGCTCCCATTTCAGGCCGTACGAAAACATGCTCTTATAAAATTGGTTGCAGGGGTCCACGCCGATCTTGCGCTGTGCGCGAACGGACAGGA
>CAYNVA010000583.1:0-1695 GCA_964400575.1 uncultured Thermodesulfobacteriota bacterium
CATCGGGAACGCGATCAAATATTTCAAGCCCGCCTTCATATCTTTTTTGCGCCTCCGTCACCAGATGCCGCAGGGCTATTTTCAGCGCTTCTTCTTTTGAAGTGGCAGCAGGCATAGCGCTTCACCCTGTATCAACGATCCCGTACTTTTACATCATAATACCGGTGTTCCTGCCAGTCATACACTTCAAAGCGATTATCGCCTCCTGGCTCTACATCAAGATACCGGCCTGTTTGCCAATCATAGACCTCCCTGCCATTATTTGAAAATGAATAATCCCGAAATTGTCCTTTCGACCAGTCATAAACCTCTACATTTCTGCCGCGATGCTTGACATCAAAGTCGTGATACTGGCCTGTTTGCCAGTCATAGACCTCGACATCCTCGCCTCGGGCTGCGGCAGCCAAAAAAAACAGAAAAGTAAAAACAATTTTTTTCATGACATATTCCTTCCATGTATTATGCTCCTTCGGGTTTTTATGCGAATTGCAATTTGAGCTGCAAGCCCTGCCTGCACACGGGCAGCATTGCCCCGGGGCTAAGATCGGGTTCTTTTTTCTCGCGCCTGCGCTTCTGTTCAGTTTTTGCCGCCTCTATCTTTTCAGCATCTTTTGTCTCCCCGGCTCCGGTCAAATACCACCCCAGCGCCCAGTCTGACAGGTTCTCAAGGGGACCAAAGGCCTTGAATGCCGAGGCAAGATACTTTTTATGCCCGGCACTACAACCTGTATCGGCTGCAAGCTGCGCCCGCAGAACAAAGTAGGCCCCCTCATCTTTCTGCCGGATCACCCCGTCCATGGTTTCAATAGCCTCAAGGTACTGCCTGTTACTACGCTGCATGAGAGCAAGGTTGAAGCCAGGCCCGGTCCAGCCCGTGACCTTCATCGCCTCACGGTAGAACTTCTCGGCCCGGGCAAAATCCCCAATGTCTCTGCAGCATGTACCAAGCTGATTGAGGATCAGGTCATCAGGCCCTCCCTTGGCCGTGAGGGCTTTTTTCAGCACCGAGATGGCCTTCTCCTTATGGCCCAGCTCCGTGTACTGCTCGCCGAGCTCATACATCAGATTTGCCGCATCACCACCGGCAAGGTCAGGGCAGAGAAGTTCCTCTTCAATCTCCAGAGCCCGGATCATAGCCTTGTGGGGATTCACCACATGGGTGAGCGGATTTTCAATGCAGTCGTTAAAAAATTCCTCTGATTCCTCAAGCATGAGGCACAGGTCCAGCATCTGGCTTTCGTCATAGCGATACCTGATGCAGAGCGGATCGCCCTTGTTCACCGGCGCGGGGATGGTCCAGACCGAGCGGTACAGGCAGCGCTTTTCATCACCGGCAACGATTTCGACTTTCAGCTCCAGATCATCGGTGAGCGAAGTTTTGGGCACGGCTATGTCATGCAGGTGTTTATACTCCTTGCCTCCCGGAAACGGGAGCCCGGCCCCACGGGGCACCAGCTCGACTGTGCCTGTTTCCGTGCGCAGGCAAATACGGTCATAGCAGACCGGCTGCACCAGACCGTGGCCGAAAAGCTCAAGCGTGAGCCCGTGAAAGGCAGCTCCCCGGGCAATGGCGGTCTGCAGCGCTGCGGAATCCTCATAGGTGAGCATGGCGGCGCTGCGAAAAAATTTTTTCACGGCATCGGTCACCTGGGGAATGCGGCTGCTGCCGCCGAGCATAAGGCAATAGTCTATGGC
>CAYNVA010000584.1:0-5335 GCA_964400575.1 uncultured Thermodesulfobacteriota bacterium
CTGCACCATCGGCGGCTGCGTGGCGTGTGAGGAGCCATGCAATCAACCCGATGCCGACCATGACGGCATCATAAACAAGGACGACAACTGCCCAACGGTGTACAATCCCGGGCAGGAAGATATCGATACAGACCGGGTGGGTGATGCCTGCGATAATTGTCTGCATACGGCCAATCCTGGGCAGGAGGACACCGACCAGGATGGTATTGGCAATGTCTGCGATAATTGCCCGACTCTTGCAAATCACGGCCAGGAAGACGCAGACAATGACATGGTGGGAGATGTGTGCGACAACTGCCCGAATATTTGCAATGACCAGCAGCGTGATGCCGACGAGGACGGAACAGGAGATGTGTGCGACGCAACACCCGGCTGCGGCAACGGCGGCTGCCAGCCTGCGTGTGAGGAGCAATGCAATAAACCCGCCGATATCGTGGCGATATCGGCGATGCCCGAGAAGACTCCGACGGCAAGGGGTACTCGGCTGCCGATGAGCTCAAGAAGGCTGCAGCTGATCAGCGTGACCCCCAATCCGGTTGCGGCGGAGGTTGTCTCCAACGGGATCATGGGCCAGACCCTGCATATAACAAAGCTCACCGGCGACGATGTGAGTTATGAGCTTGTGGGAGCGCGTCTGGCAAGCATAGCAACCGATGCTGCCGAGACAGCCGGTGACAACGGCACGGCAGATATCGTTGAACTGAAGGCCGGCTTTAACCAGGAGCAGACCTTGCTGCGGCTGGAGCTGGTTTTCGACAAACCCGTGCCGGCTGACTTCCGGGGCACTATCTATCTTGATACCGATGATAACTCGAGAACCGGCAATGCGGGCGTGGATCACGGCTACGAATACAGAATCGGCATCTGGCCTCAGAACGGGGAAACCAGTCTAGCCCTGTTTGATGGCTCTGGTCCTTCTGGCGAGACCCTGAGGGGCATTTACAGTGAAGACCGGAAGCATCTTGTCGTGGATATTGCGCTGGCAATGCTGGGCAGTGATGACGGCAATATGCATGTCATGCTGAGCATGGACGAGCAGGCCTCGGAGCCGGACCAGGTACCCGAGAGCGGCACCGCGGTCATATCCAATGCGCAGGGCAGTTTTCTGCCGTGGCTGATTGCCGCTGGTGAGACCAGCGGCACGCTTGCTGCGGGACAGACAAGCGATAATCTCAGCCTGATTTTGAACCCGCAGTGGCTGGAGCCGGGGGTTTACAGCGACAACCTGACCATCACGGCAACGAACGGCGACATCGTGACGACAGTGATCGTGCCCGTAACTTTAACCATACCGGACTGCGGGCTGCCCGTATTGACCGGCCCGAGCGGCAACATTACGGCTGTAAAGCCGACATATGCCTGGCAGCAGACAAACCATGAAAGCTACCAACTGGAAATCTGGTCTGAGGCAGCGGGTGGGAACATATATGCAAGCTGGCACCCGGCCAATAATTTTTGTGAGGATGGTTCCTGCTCTATTACGCCTGATGTAAGCTTAACGAAAGGCACTTACAGATGGACGCTGAATACAGCCTGCTCGGACTGCGGCTGCGCTCATGGTTTTACGGCGGGACCAAGCATGACCTTCACGGTGCAGTAGGTGGATAGTCGATAAAAAGAAGGCGGCCGGTGTTTTCCCCGGCCGTTTTTTTTTATCGCAGGCCTGCAGCACGATGCATCGATGACGGAAGATGGCTTTGGAAATAAAAAAAGAGGGGTGTTCCCGATAACGTAAAATATTTTTTGCACAATTAGATTGAGGGAGGGGCATTTAAGCGCGTGCCCTTATTTGTTGGCTACTGCAAGGAGAAGCTCGCCCTTTCTATGATTAAACAACACATACACTGATTCAATAAAGCTCAATAGCCTGACGAATAAAGCGCTCATCAAAGGCAGCACGGTTTCTTCATCAACTAATTGAATTTCATGCTTTAATACAGAGCTGGAATATAAAATATGCCGGCCGCCATGGGTCGTGCATTTTATTACATTAAATCCGACTGAAATTAAAATATCCTGCAGGGCGGAAACAGAAAAAACCTGCAGGTGTCGGGGCGGTTCCAGCCCCCTCCAGTATCCTTTAAAAAAGTCAAGGCCGAAACTCTCTGCATTGGGGGTTGTAACAATAATGCGCCCATTTGGTTTAAGTATCCGGTAGCATTCTTTCAGTGTGGCTTCCGGATGAGGCAGGTGTTCAATAACATGTGACAGTGTAATGGCATCAAAAAAATTGTTGGGATAGTGTTGTTCTATCAGATCACCTGCTCGAACCTTTAAATTTTTTTTAGCGCAATGATCGATTGCGTCTTTATCAAAATCGATTCCGCTTACGTCCCAGCCCAGTGTTTTCATGAATGCAATCCATTGGCCATTGCCGCACCCGATATCAAGCAATGTGCCTTCTGCCACGAACGGCAAACACCTGACATCCAGATCAATCCAAAGACGCTTCCCCGGTGTGAGAAAAAAAAGCGCGGCTAAATATTTATAAAAAAACGGCAGGGAAACGTTCTTGTATCCAAACACTAGATTCCAATAGCCGATCTTTAAATTAAAATACATCTGAGCTATTTTTGAAGATATTTTTTTTTGTGAAAAGCTTTTCCCGGGGGAATCCTTATGGGTGTAATAGTTGACATACAGCTTTGAAAGCTCGCCATCAACGGGCTTGGGATCAAGCCAGATAATCCGGCATGCAGAATTGCTGCATCTGCGTATATTCCAGCTGCCCGGAACATTGAAAATTTTGTCCGATAGATTGGCAAACAACAGAGAACCCTGAGAATCGCACAGGGGACATTTTTTTTGAGGAACTGATTCTATATGAGATTGTTTTTCTGAGGATGGATTCATTTTTTGTCTCATAAAAAGGTGGCGCCGTTGACAACAATACGTTTCCTATTACCCCTTTTATTTGAAGTAAACCTTGGGTGGTCCTGAACATGAGAGGCAGCCTTGCGTGACTCTGTCTGCACGCGCTTCTTACATGCATCTATTCCGTTTTTCAAAGCACTACAATGTGCTGAAAAATCGTACTATATATTAATAGGGGAGGTGGTCCGTACCGGCTTCCCCTTACCATTGTTTTAAAAGGATTTTTATCCTTCGGTCTTCTGCCGACAGGGCTCATTGCCCAATTGAATATACTTTTTAGGATGTAAACGGGCCTGAGGATTGGCCGAAATTTTTAAATTTAAGTTACATGCTTGTGAATAAGTTCAAACAGCACTCAATTCTGCTTGGTTCCCTCTCCCCTCAGTTTGTTGAGCCACTCCACCTGAATCCTTATGATCCATGCCGGCAGTGGCATAGAGTATCTACATTTAAAAACCTGCTCATGAGGCTTAACACTACAACTCAGTATAGCAAGTTGCGATTCCAGATTCCAGTCTCCTTTATCTTTCGCACGTTATACCGGCAGACCATTGGCTATAAGCTCCGTTCACTAAGGGGAAACAACTCGCAGATTCAGTCCCGATCGTACGCCTGCGCTTTCATGTGCTCCGATATCAAATGCAGTCCCCTGAGGCCGAGCAGTGCCATGTCTATCAGTCGCAAGCAAGCTATAGCCACTTAGATCTGCCCCACTCTCTTTTGCTACCGTGTCAGTGTCTGCAAGACGCAGGTCATTATTGGCACCGTTTACAGTATAGGACATAAATACTGGTTGGGTTGATTTACTATTGGGGCTATGGTTCGCTATCCAGTTAGCTGTATTATAGTTTGTTCCTTTGTACACAAAAGGGTAGTCCGAAGAGGGCCTGGGCGGATAGTAGATGTTATGAGAAAAGGAGAAGGAATTGGTGGTAAAATTGCTGCTGCTTTCCACCAGAATATTTGGGGACCACTGGTCTGTTCCGCAATTATAAAATATATTATTCTTAAGTTCAACGCCGCTTGCGGTTGGATTCCCGTTATACTGGAAAAACCCTATAAGATAACTGCCCTGACTGTCGATAAACGTATTGTGAAGTATTTTTACATTAGTAATAGATTGCAAACCCGTTGAAGAGTAGACCCTAATATATTGAGGATATGGGTCATAGATATGAACCGTCCGGAAAACATTATTATAAATCCAAATTTCGTTGGGGGTTGGGTTATCTCCACTACCACCATACGTATACCCATCAAAATCTATTGCTGAATCGCCAATATCTAAAAACTCATTGTTGTAAATGCGAGTATAGTCACCCGTTGCCTGAAGGTAGTCTGGATGCTGATCTGTAACATCAACACCAGAAAAATACTCATACATTGAGAACGTATTATTATAAACATCTGTTCCATGTGAGCACTGTATCCCATCAGGAGCGGGGAAATAACCAAGCCCGGTTCTCCGCATACATCTTATCGCATTGTGGTGAATCCTGCTTCCGGTTGTGGCCGTTGCAAAGCCGGTCATATTTGAGGTTATCAACCCAACTCCAACATCGCCACGAATCTCGAGTGTGCTATTCTTTACTTCTATATTTGATGGATACGTAATTCTAACACCATTGTTGCAGTTAAAAACCCATACATGGTCAACAACTATGTTTGAAATTCTATTTTCTGGTGCACCAACACCGCCTATGGCAACAGCAAGATAAGCATTTCCACTTGTCGTATTTCTCAACCCCTGTATTTTGAGGTGGGTTGCACCGTTATAGTTGCCGGTGATGTTGATATTATCAGCGTTGTTAAGGTCTATGCCAAAGCCTGTTTGTGTGTTTGAACCCGTCGTGAAATCAAGTATAGCAGTTCCATTGTAGCCCTCTTCCTGCCCAACACTGATAGTTATAGGATTGCCAGCCGTGCCGCTTGCTCCTACCACTAGAGATTGATTTACATAGGTTCTGCTTGTGGTGCCACCACTAATATAAAGTGTATCGCCAGCCACTACCCCGCCGCTTCCCCAATGGATATTTGCAAATGAAGTCCACGCATTGGCCCACGTTGTTCCATTGTTAGAGCCCGTAGCGGCATTGTCCACATACCAGTTGGCTGCCTCTGCACCTGTGCCCCAAAATGCTGAAACCGCTATGAACACCATGAAAAAAATCTGTTTTTTTATTTTCTTTTTCATAAGCAGTCACCTCCCACTTCGTTCATTGAGTTAAAAAACGCTTGCCATCTAAGGATATTAAGCGCAGTTCACTGTATTCTTAGATGGCCCCCTTTGTGTTCAGAAAAAATATTCCGTCATGAACAAACACTACAAAAAAGAGAAAATAATACACCTGCATCCGGGCAACTACACAGCAAGAGACTTTTCCTGTGCAGAGCCCACAACAACTGCATATCGCATAGAAGCGATGGCCGCAAGATTCAGATAAAGAAATAAAAACGATTG
>CAYNVA010000585.1:0-28508 GCA_964400575.1 uncultured Thermodesulfobacteriota bacterium
ACCGGCCAGCATTCCTGCAAAGGACTCCGGTCAAGCCGGAGTGACGGGAAAATAAAAAAGGCATGCCGTTATGGCATGCCCGTTCAGTTAAATTCTTTAAAACCAAAAATACTGCTTTGCTGGAAAAACATCGAAGCCCCCTTCTTTACTGCTTCATCACACCTTAACTGATCTTGCCCCCATGATGCTTGCCGCCTGACTCTGTTACAGCCCCCCACCATGTACCCAAAGGGCCGGATAAAGAGTTCTGGCGAAAAAAATCAGCTTGCTCTGCAGGAGGAATATTTTTCAACCTATTGTAGATTTTTATCTGAGCCTTGCGCTTGAATTCAATGCAGTCAAATTTCTTTTTACTTGTTGCCATAGCCAGCAAGCTCCTTTGGTGAAATTATGGTAAGCAAGCCATAACCGTTGAGTAGATTGATTTGGTTATAAAGCTTCATTTTATCAAGCCGAACGATATGTTTAAAATTCCATGAAACAAGAGCATCCGCCCGTGCAACCGTAGCCGCGGCAACATGCGTTGCATCATCGATCCAGCGCCTGCCGACTATGCCAGCTTCAAGATACGCATCCCGAAGCGCAAAAACTTCATCGGTAATTTCGACTCTTTCAATAATCTCAATGGGAATTGAGGTAACGATATCAGAAACCCGCTCAGGCGCATCACGCAACTCCGCAATCACCATATCCGTCAAAAGCAGAATGTACTTTTTATGGCGCACGTCCCTCATGAGGCGCATGGATTCCAAAGCAAACTCCTCATCATAACAACCGCCAAAAACTGACGTATCGGCATAAATGCGAAAAGGCTTCATCACAGGTATCTTCAATGGAATTATGTTTATTTACAGACGGAGAACCTGTAGAGCTAAATTTATTTTTGGTGCCCCTCGCAGACCTTGTAGCCCCGGTGCGACTCCGTATCGGCCCGGTGCGCGGTAAGATCAGCTGCCACAGCGTCGATTTTCTTACCCAAGCCATCTACTTTTCATTCAACACCATCAATTCTTTTACCCAAGCTATCTACTTTTCCTTCAACACGCATCAATTCTTTTGGTCAGATTAACATCTACGCTCATGATGGAATGCTCCAGGGCATCCATACGCTTTTCAACGCGATCCTCAAAACGACCCCACCGTTCAGACAGCATCTGCTGACCTTGCATTACAATATCCAGCTTATGATGAACAATCTCTGAAAAAAACCCCCAAATGCAGCTGAAGCATTGCTTCAAATTTTTGCAGATCATCACCGCTCATGGTAAATCCCTTTTTTAATAATTACTCAAATGATGCTGTATGATTGCCAAGATCAGATACTATCTTCTGCAATAGAATCCAACTTTTTCCCCAGAGCCCTCAGACGAAATGTGTTCATATCAATTTTTTCACCCAACTCCTGCCGGGTTTCCTGAATCTCATGCAGTATAATATCAATTCCAGCAAGAACAAAATCAAACCTCCCCTTCATTTCTTCGAGCAGCACTTCAAGATGATCTTTTTCCATGAATTGTGTCCTCTCGTAAAACAGAAACAATGCAGCTGTACGGCAATTCCAATCCAAAAATATTTTTTATCAATATATGACTGATTATTGTATTTATGCAACAGATATTATCTCGGTGCTTTTGCCTTCTGACTATGCAGTCTAAAAACACAGGTTTCCCCCTTACTTTTTTTCTCAGAGCGTGTTTTAAAAGGCATGTTTTTGGTGGATTCGCCCTGAAGTATGACTCCAATAAGGGCTCAGAGCGCTGGCAGGGTGGAACAAGCGAAGCGGTTCCACCCATAAAAACGGGCTTAATCCACCCTACGCGTGATCATTTTATACTTTTAAAACAAGCTCTTAGACCCTTAATAGCGTACTGCATAATCAATTACCAATTAATTGACTGCACACTCCGACGGGTCGCCTTTGATCTTCTCAACGGCATGGGGAATAGCTTTAAGGATAAACTGGAGATTTTCCGTGGCGCCACGAGGGCTGCCGGGCAGGTTGATAATGAGGGTCTGTTTGCGGATGCCGACAATCGCCCGAGAGATAAGTGCGTGGGGGGTTTTTTTGAAACTTTCCATGCGCATGGCCTCGGCCATGCCCGGCACATCGCGGTCAATGACCATGCGGGTTGCCTCAGGGGTCAGGTCGCGGGGTGCAACACCGGTTCCGCCGGTGGTGATGACCAGGTCAAGACCGAGAGCATCGGCATACTCGATGAGCTTGCCGGAGATCAACTCAACCTCATCAGGCACGATCTCATATTTCTCTACCACGGCGCCGATGGTTTTCAGCACCTCGACAACCGCAGGGCCGCTGGTATCCTGCCGCTGGCCGATTGACCCCTTGTCGCTGATAGTAAGCACTGCAGCTCTCATACACCACTCGCATAATAAAAGCGCCGGCAAACCCATACAATCTGCCGGCGCCTGCCTGTTAGCATCATCTGGCTTTCATGGCGACGATTTTGCGGGCAGCCAGCACCACGACATTTGGTATGGCCTTGCTTTTTGCCACATTGCGAACGTCATGATCCCGCAGTAAAGGCAGCAGCTTTATTGCCAGAGGCACCGGGGTCTTGGGATTGTTTACCAGCGACACCTTCACGGCATAGGCCTTCATAAACTCCTTTTTATCTGCAATCAGCCGGGGCACATCACCCGACAGGTTCCGGTTGCCTGCAAATAAAATGGCCTCTTCCTCGGTAAGTTTGGGGCTGTTGATCACGGCCTGCACAACAAGGCGGTTGGGGTCCTTAACCAGCAAATTGCGCGCCTCCTTGTTGCCGAGTGTCGCCAGCCGGATCTTCTCATTGACAGCCATGTTCATGAGCCGCTGATACAAAGACTCGAAAAGCTTTTCGGGCTTGGGCTGCTCGCTCTCCTCAATCAACTCTTTGGGGAATTCGTTCTCTTCCATGACTGCCTGCACCTGAAAAATTATTCATCTTCTTCGTCATCTTTATGCTTGGAGGCGGCGATAATCTTCTGCGCCAGATGCTGCGGCACTTCCTCGCAGTGGTCGAACTCCATGGTAAACATGCCGCGGCCGCTGGTCATGGAGGTGAGCTCCACGAAATAACGCTGCATCTCGGAAAGCGGCACCATGGCCTTGATGAGCTGCCCGCCAACGGTCTGCTCCATGCCGAGCACGCGGCCGCGACGGCTGTTCATATCGCCCATAATATCGCCGGTCATATCTTCCGGCACAGTCACCTCAACGGTCATAATGGGTTCAAGCAGAATCGGGCTGCATTCAACAAAACCCTTTTTAAAGCCCTTGGACCCTGCGATCTGGAAAGCCATATCTGATGAATCAACATCGTGGTAGCCTCCGTCATCCAGAAGAACGCGCACGTCGACGATCGGGTAGCCCGCGATGATGCCCTTTTTCATCTGGTTGACGATACCCTTCTCAACGGCGGGAATATAGTTGCGCGGAATGGCGCCGCCCACGATCTTATCAACAAACTCGAACCCTCCGCCCCGGGCATTGGGCTCGATCTGAATCCAGGTGTCGGCAAACTGGCCGCGACCGCCGGTCTGTTTTTTATGCTTGCCCTGGACTCTGGTTTTGCCCTTTATTGTTTCCTGGTAGGCAATACGGGGCAGCTGCATGTCGATCTCGACACCGAACTTGCGCTTCATCTTGGCAACGGTCACATCAAGATGCGCCTGCCCGACGCCGGAAAGAATAAACTCAAATGTCTGATCATCGCGCTTCATGACGAGCGTGGGGTCTTCTTCCATAAGGCGGGCAAACGCGCCTGCCATCTTGTCTTCATCACCGCGACTCCTGGGCACGATGGCGTAGGAGGTAACGGGCCTGACATGCTGAATGCTCTTGAAATGAACCTCTTTGCCCTCGACGCCGAAGGTATCGCCCGTGGTGGTTTCCCGCAATTTTGCCAGCGCTACAATATCGCCGGCCACGGCAACATCAATGGGCTTCTGGGCCTTGCCTTCAAGCTGCAGGATCGAGCCGATCTTCTCCTTTACCCGCTTCTTTGCATTGTACACGACAGAATCGGCTGCAAGGGATCCCGAAAAAACCCGAAAAATGGTGAGCTTGCCGGCATAGGGGTCGGCAATAGTCTTGAACACATAGGCAAACAAAGGACCATCCTCGGAAGGAACCATTTCAATCATGTCGCCCGACTTGGCGTTAATGGCCTGAATGGCAGGACGCTCAAGAGGTGATGGGAAAAACTGAACCACAAAGTCCATAAGCTGCCTGGCGCCGTAATTTTTAATTCCCGAAGCGCACAGCACGCCCACAAAACTTCCCGACTGCACACCTGCCTTGATGCCGCCTGCTATTTCCTCATCAGAGAGTTCCTGACCGTCGAGGTATTTCTCCATGAGTTCCTCGCTTGATTCAGCCACATCCTCGATGAGCTGCATACGAAACTCCTCGGCTTTTTCCTGAAGATCAGCGGGGATGTCGCAGTCGGAGGTGTTGCCGGAATCATCGGCGGCGTAGGCATAGCCCTTCAGCTTCACCAGGTCGACAAAGCCCTTGAGGTTTGCCTGGCTGCCGATGGGTATCTGCAGCGGCGTTATTTTTGCCTTGAGCGAGGTCTTGATATTTTCAAAAACGCTGTAAAAATCGGTATGCTCGCGATCCAGCTTGTTGATGACGATGATGGCGGGGACTTTGTTTTCGCGCAGACATTGCCACACTTTCTCGGTGATGAGCTGAACGCCCGATGAGGCATCCACAACCAGAACCGCGCCGTCAACAACCTGCAGGCTGTTGTAGGTGTCGGCAACGAAATTCGCATCGCCGGGAGTGTCGATAACATTAATGGTCGCCTTCTTCCATGTCACATGGTGGAAGGCGCTCATGATGGTCATGTGACGATCTTTCTCCTCGGGCTCGAAGTCAAGCACTGATTCGCCATTGTCAACCTTGCAGAACCGGTCGGTAGACTTGCCGCTATAGAGCAGTGCTTCGGCCAGGGATGTTTTCCCCGATTTACCGTGGCCGGTAATGGCAATATTTCTGATCTGCTTTGACTCGTTCTTTTTCATGCCTCTATCCTTCCTCAAAACATGGTGTGGTATTTATCATTGCGACGGCTCGTGGTCAGCATCCGCAGAAGGTGTCAAATGAATAAGGCTGCGAATAGAACTCCAACTATATGAAAATATATGTTATTGTGTCAATAAAAATGTATTTCGACATGACTGCGCTCCTGTTTTTATTGACACACAGCAGGCTTTTGGATATTTTTTTGCAATGATTATTCTCGTATCAAACGACGACGGCATTCATTCCAAGGGTATCCATGCCCTTGAAGCGGCCCTGGCAAGCCTTGGCCAGGTCTGGACGGTTGCGCCCGAGCAGGGTATGAGCGCTGTGGGGCGGGCGCTGACGCTGCACCGGCCGCTCAGGGCAACCCTGATTGCGGAGCGCCGCATCATGGTCGACGGCACGCCCTCGGATTGCGTCAACCTTGCCGTGAACGGCCTGCTGCCTGAAAAGCCGGGGCTGGTCGTATCAGGCATCAATAAGGGCGGCAATCTGGCCGACGACATTCCCTATTCCGGCACCGTCGCTGCGGCCTTTGAAGCCACTATCTGGAACATACCGGCAATCGCCGTATCTCTTGTCTGCCGCAATAATTTTGATTTCGGCCCGGCAGCCCAGTTTGCTGCCCGCGTGGCGGGCGCGGTTATAGCCCAGGGACTGCCGCCCGATACTTTCCTGAATGTCAATATTCCCGACACGCAGGGCCGCCAGATAGAGGCATACCGCGTGACGCATCAGGGCAAAAGCATCTACGAAGGAAAAATCGAAAAACGACTGAACCCGCGGGGCGACACCTATTACTGGATCGGCGGCGACGGAGACCTTCACCACGACATACCGGGCTGTGATGCCGAAGCAGTGGCGGATTCATGCGCATCCATAACACCGATTCAAACAGATCACACCAACTACAAAGCCCTTGAGCTTTTGAGAACATGGCCGATATAAAAAACAGATTGCATATTGGCGTGATAGGCGCCAGCGACTGTTCCGGGCCGGCTGCCGATCTTGCCTATGATGTAGGACGCCATATTGCCCTGCACGATGCCGTACTGTTCTGCGGGGGGCTGGGCGGTGTCATGGAAATGGCGGCAAAGGGGGCGCGTGAGGCAGGGGGCATTACCGTGGGCCTGCTGCCGGGTTTTGATTTCAGCGATGCCAACCCCTATATCGACATCGCCATCCCGACCGGGCTCAGCCATGCGCGCAATATTCTGGTGGTGCGCGCATCTATGGCCGTCATAGCTGTTGAAGGCTCATACGGCACGCTTTCAGAAATCGCTTTGGCGCTGAAGATGGGCAAGCCCGTCATCGGGCTTCAAACATGGGACATCGGCCCTGAAATTATCAAGGCCCACAGCGCCGAAGATGCGGTTGTAAAAGCCCTGCATATGGTTAAAAAGCAATGAGACGTTCAAAAACACTGCTGCTTTTTTTAAGTATCGCACTGCTGCTGCAGGGCTGCGCCATGTTCGGCAAGTCGAAATCCCCGCTTCTTGAAAAACCGGGGCAGGCGCCGGGCGTCTATCACACGGTGCAAAAAAAAGAAAGCCTGTGGAAAATCTGCAAGGCCTATGGGGCGAGCCTCCAGGAGGTGGCTGAGCTGAACAATATTAAAGATACATCCCAAATAAAGGCGGGCGATAAAATTTTTATTCCCGGTGCCGACAAAACCCTCAGCCTTTCGGCAACTGAGGTCGCTGCCGATAAAACTCCGCACGAAAAAATCGTCAGCAGGCCGGGTCTTTTCATCTGGCCCGTGCGTGGCAAAGTAATTGAAGAATACGGGATTTACGGCGGCATCAAACATGACGGCATAAATATCAAAGCGGCCTGCGGCACGCCGGTTAAAGCAGCCAAGGAAGGAACGGTGGCGTTTTCAGGTGTTCTGGAGGGCTACGGCAATACCATCATCATCGAGCATAAAGAAAATTACGCCACGGTGTATGCAAACAATAAGGCCAATCTCGTAAAAAAGGGACAGCCCGTCACCAAAGGGCAGAAAATTGCCGAGGTCGGCAACTCGACCGAAGCCAAACCTCGGACCTATCTGCATTTTCAAATCCGCTGCGATAACAAACCCCGCAATCCACGATTCTATCTACCAAAGGCATAAAAAAACCAGGCTGCGGATTGCACACCCCTCCACGCGCGCGGAAAGAAAGCTTTCACGCAGTTCAATCATTACCATTAGGAACATGCCTGTAAAACAAATCCCCGTCATGCATGACTGTATCAATGCGGCCACTTCGCATCAGCTGAGCCAAATGATCGTGAAGAATACCCTGACCGATACCCAGAGATGCAGCAATATCGGCACATGTGCAGGGATGGCGTGCAACCAGTGCCACAATCCTTTCGGCAATATTCTCCTGCTCGAATATGATGCGCTCTTTCTGAAAAGCTCCGATGATTTCAGCGCTGGGACCAAAAAGCTTGTGCGCGTGCCGCAAAACGTTTTCATCTGCAGCCTCCACCCCCGGCTCTGCTCCAGGCCGCGTCACCGTATTTATCTGAATCCTATCTGCGCCGAAAGCCTGCACTGCCAGCGCCAGCTTTTCAAGTTCCCCATGACTATCATTAATACCTCGGGCAATCATCACCTCAAGGAAAATCCTGCCGCTGAACTCACGGCGGAATGCCACAAGCCCATCGATCATCTGTTGAACCCGAAGGCTCTGATGCGGACGGTTGATGCGTGTAAAGACTGCATCGGTTGCCGCATCAAAGGACGGGCAAACGATATCGGCCTGCATGAGACCGGCGCGAACCTCTGGCAGATGCAGCAGTGTGCCGTTGGTCAGCACCGTTACCGGTATGGAGCACAGTCTTTTGATGCCGGCGATTATATCCCCTAGATATGTATTGAGCGTGGGCTCGCCGGAGCCTGAAAATGTGATGCAGTCTATCTGAACTGTTTTTGCAAGGATTTCATCAAGCTCGGCAAGCACGGGTCCGGGCCCGACATAGGGCTTGCGTTCCATGGTCTTCAGTGTTGTCGGACCAAGCTGACAGTACAGACAGTCAAGCGTGCAGACCTTGTGCGGTATGATGTCGACACCCAGGGAATAGCCGAGTCTTCGTGACGAGACAGGACCAAAAAAATAGCTCATGGCTAATAGATACCCTTCTGAAGATGCTCAATAAAGCGCTCTTTGATTACACCAGCCGAAAGCGGGATGACGGACGCATCGTCATTGCCAGGATCGGCATCGGCTATAATAACAGCAGTATGATTTTCATGCTCATCAAGAGCCCTTGCCAGTTCGGCCCGTGTACGAACACGGACAACATTTTTATTGCCCGCGCCGCTGGCCACGGCCGCAAGATCGGTCATACCCCCCGTATAGGTCGGCTGATCGCCCGTGCTGCCATAGGCTTTATTGTCAACTATCACAAGACAAAAGTTGTCGGGAGCATGGTGGGCTATGGTGGCAAGGGAGCCGAGATTCATAAGAACCGACCCGTCTCCATCGATAACACAGACCCGGAGCGGCTGACTCAAGGCAAGCCCCAGACCTATGGAGCTTGCAAGCCCCATGGACCCCAGCATATAAAAATTGCCCGGACGGTCAGCAGCAGCAAACAGCTCACGGGACGGATAGCCGATATTTGCAACAATAAGCCAATCTCGACGGGCAATTTCCTGTATGATGTCACTTCTGCGCATGCCAGAGCTCCCGGGATAAAAGCGCTGCGCCAACAGCGCTGTTTTCATATGTCTGGCGCATGAAGGACAAAAGGCCGTCAAAATCGGGTGGCGTTTCTACTCTTATATGGGCAATACCCAGTGATTCAAGCAGCCTGGGCACAACCTGCCCCATGGGAACCTGTGCCGCAATCTGCTCGCCCGGGCCGCCCCGATGGCTCATGAGCAGGAACAGCGGCAGCCTGTAAAAACCGGTGAGCGATGCCAGAGCATTGATGCAGTTGCCAAGGCCTGAATTCTGCATGAGAAGCAGCGGCCGTTTTCCCGCCAGTGCCGCACCTGCGGCAATGCCGACACCCTCCTCTTCACGGCAGACGGGAATGCGCAGAATCGACCGCCCGTCGATTGCATCAAGCACACCCGAGAGCATATTGCAGGGAAGGCTCAAAACAATATCAACCGATGCAGCCTGCAAGCAATCAACTATAAGCCTGTCAATCATAGGAAGCTTTCTGTGCTGGCAAGCCTGCAAGCAGCCCGGCTCACATGCCCGCTTTTCTGATCACCTCTCCGTCATAGACCGGTACGACGTCAAAAACATTCACTCGTGCAATGAACTCAACATCCTGGCCGTACCCGATCCCGCACAAATGCTGAGCGGAGTTTGACTCTTTTATAAAAGTATGCTGCCGGCATCAACGTGCACACCCGATAGAATATTACCCAGGGCAAGTGCGGTGCCCAAATCATCTGCAAAGCCCCGCCTGCCGCCTTCGGCTATAATGAGGGCATCTTTACCATCAAGGCAGCGGGCAACGGCTGTAAGATTCAGGGTCGAGCATACCACAGCGCGGGGTAGCGATACAAGAAGGGGAATAGAATTTGATGTCTTGAGGACAAGCTTTGAAAAGGAGGCTTTGCTTCATCGTCCTGCAGATCAGGAAACAGGCCAGGGCCGGTCGCTGTGCGGTACTTTGCCAAACGTGTCACCTCGTATGCCTCGACGCAGCGTTTCAAGGGATGTCACATCCTCAGGTCGAATGTTGCCGAGGTTCACATCTCTGCCGAAAAGAAGAATCAGATCCGCCTGCTGGCTTTTCTCCGGCGCCTCGAACATGATATTTTCGATGCCGATTTCTTCTGCCAGGTAGCGTGCCATATCCTCCTTGAGGCCTCCTGATTCGTCATACACTCCGAGATTCCTCCCGCCTTCACGGGCCTCGATAATCACGTACTGTGCTCCGGCATCAAGATCACGCCTGGCCTCGGTGACACGGTCAGGAAGCGATAACCTCCTGTCCTCGGCCGGTTCTTTTTTGCCGATCTCGGATACGACCGAAAACCCCATGGAACAGGCTTTGCGTATGATACCGGCTTTTTCGCTGGCATTAATAGGCACCACGCCGTTTGAGACCTCAATGAGCTCAAGACCCAGTTTTCTGCAATACATGAGAAACTGGTCGACTTTACCCTGCTGGTAGGCGATTTCCAAAAGCGTTCCGCCGTTGCCGACCATGATGCCGTGATCGCGGTAAAGCTTGACCTTTTCCTGTATGAATGCTTCAGGAAAAAGACGTGGGGTCGCCCACCCGAGCTTTACACTATCAATAAACTGCGCTGCAGCAGCCATGTCCTGCGCAAGGTTCAGCCCGAGGCCCTTATCAAGCATCATCACAAGGCCCTGCTTGCGTGGTTTTTCAGACCGCGGCAGTATTTCTATAAATTCAAAGGCTTTTTTGCTTTCCCTCGGTTCCATCACCGCTCTTCATTGGCAGGCTGTACAGACAACCGCAGTAGTGCTGCCGATACAGGCCATATGCTCTGCTCAGTTCGCAGCTTTTCCGGTACCCGTCATTTTTCTTGAAATCACGGTCTAAAAAAGTAATGTCCGTACCTTTCACCACATCTGAACCGATGGCATTGATAAGACGGACATTTTTATAGGGACTAACCGATAGCGTTGTGGCAACTGTTTCAATCCCCATGGTTTGAGCGACACCCGCCGTGCGAGAAATACGAACCTTGAAACAGACACTGCAGCGGCTGCCCCCTTCAGGCTCGCGCTCCAGCCCAGCCGTATGCCCCAACCAGAGGCTATCATCATAATCAGGTACCACGAGCGCTATATCCTGCATGCGGCAAAGCGTGCGTACATGCTCAAGGCGCTTTTGATATTCCGTGTCCGGCTGGATGTTGGGATTGTAGAAAAAAGCTGTTACAGTAAATTCTTTTATTAATGCTTCAAAAACAGCTGTTGCGCAGGGAGCGCAACAAACATGAAGCAGCAAATCTCTTTTAACGTGCAACACGCTGAACTATCTTCTTTTCCCTCGACCGATTCTTTTAACTTTCCGTTTTCTTTTCTTTCTTTTCGCGGACTGCTGACGACTTATTTTACCCATTAATCCTCCTTACTGTTCATGCAAAGGCCAAAAAGATTTCAGTTAAACCTGCATCCAAAACCAAAACGTTTTTAGAATTGGTTAGCACAATAACTTATTCAACATGTAATTTCAAGGCAATTATAGCCCAGTACAGGAAAAGGCCCCCGGTATGCTGGAGACCTTTTCCTGTGGCACAAATTTCCTTATGCACATGAGGCATAATGAGAAAAAAATCTAGAATAAAATTATGCGATCTTTTTCGTTCCCACGCGTGCGATTTCGTCAATAACCTGCCTGTTGTACCGCCATGAGCTGCCAATTCTAAAGCCGGGTATTTCACCCTTCTGGGTAAGCTTATAAACAGTAATTTTTGAAAGTTTCAGATACTCCGCTACTTCATCGACTGTCATAATTATTGAATCATTTGCTTCCTTTTTCATTTTTCAAAAATCTCCTTTCACTTTTTTTGACCATGCTGCAGATGAGCATTATTATTATTTACACACTCAAAATATATAACACATTTATAATTAAAGTCAATACTGAAAAAATATTATTTTTAATTCTTTAAAACATCAAAAAGGCTTGATAACACATCAAAAATATTTTTTTACATGTATCATTGTTTTGGGCATGGGTATAATTTTCTATGATGAACTGTTACCTTAGGGTTGATATACCTTACTTGAAAAGTGTAAATTATTTGGTTTAAATAAAATATTAATTATTAATCTTATTATAACATCATAAATCGCAATGCGCCAATAAAAAAAGAATGGCTCTCTTTTTAGAATTATATACGAATAAAATGATAAAATTATTACTAAATTAAAAAATAAATTATAATTATATAGTAAAATTATTATTATTTTTTAATAAAATTCTATATAAAATCAAATTTTTATACGATATGCCCGAACTGTGACCGCAACGGGTTTTGAGCGAAATTTTTTTTACTAGAGCATTTTTCAAAATAGTATAGCCATATGCGCACAGGTGAGCTTTTGGTGAGAGTAGCCCGTGCGGTTCGAGCGATTGGCATGATATCATTGCGGGGTTCTCTTGCGAGAATAGAGCACGGGCAAACGAATCAAAAGCTTACCATAAGGGCCAGTGGCTACAATAAAAAGAACAATGCTCTAGCAGAAATGCAAAAATATACCAATTCTCTTTAATTGAAAAGCGCTTCACCCAGCAAAAAAAATAAGTTGGATAATCTTATTTTTCACCTCGATTGAACGGGTGTCTTTTTTGCCAGAATATTCTGCTGGAGCCTGTAACGATTTGCACGTGATTTGATTACCTTGCAATATTATGGCAGACGATCCAGGATAGCAATGACAGTCACAGTATTTCTGAGAACTTCCCTGCCGTCGCAAAGCTCTTGTTTAAGGTTATAATGGTGGCATTGCGCTCATACCGTTCTGGAACTATCAAAAAAAACAGCTGCTCTTTCAGCCTGTTGATGGCAGTGCATGGGTACTGTCAGAGATCACGGCTTGTGGGATGGATCAATTCCTTCACTCGTGCTACGACACGGCCAAGAACCTCCCCTGATGGCCCTCTTAAAATATAGTCTGAAACACTGCCGGTCAAGGGGGTTTCCGACGGGTTAATTTCAACAACTTCAGCCCCGGCGCTGCTCGCGATTTCCGGCATTGTTGCTGCAGGATAGACAAGAGCCGATGTGCCGACCACAAGCATAAGATCACAGGACTTTGACTCAAAATGAGAGCGGGTCAGGGCATCAACGGGTATTGCCTCGCCAAAAAAAACAGCATCCGGCTTGAAGGCTCCGTTGCACTTTTTACAGCGCGGCGGGCTGTCATCGATATTGATTTCGGTGCTGGGCTGCCGATCACCGCATTTCATGCAGACAACCGACTGCATATTGCCGTGAAACTCAATAACATTTTTATTGCCTGCTACATGGTGCAGACCATCAACATTTTGCGTAATGATAGAACTAAGGCGGCCCAGCATCTCAAGTTCGGCAAGAGCCAGATGCCCCCTGTTCGGCTTGGCCTTCATAATCTCACGGGACATCTCCCTGAGCATAATCCAGGCTTTTTCGGGATGATGACGGAGAGTGTCTATATGGCCGTACTCCTCGGGATTGTATTTCTCCCAGAGCCCACCCCTGCCTCTAAAGGATGCTATTCCGCTCTCTACCGACATGCCAGCACCACACAGCGCAACTACCTTTTTTGCCCGGATAATGCTTGATGCAAGTTTTTCGATTTCCTGATCAGTGACCATTGGCATAATGCCTCCTTAAGTACGGGTTTCATCATCCATGTAAAAACCGTATTTATTCATGACCCTATCAACCGACTCTGCCAGTTCACCCTTACTATAAAGATAAAAATGTTGGACGTAATATTTTATATCTCCATACATCCGATGCCAAAGATCAAGCGTTCCATGCTGTTGCGAAATCATATAGTCATCTATAATAATCTGTATCTCTTTCAAAAGAAGTTTCCTGATCTCGTGATCAAGAGCCCTATACTTTTCCGATTCAGGATGCAGGCGCACAACCTTCTTCTGCAGTCGATCAATATCATCCATGATAACATGGAACAAATCCGAACGGACACCGGAGTTGATTCTGCCGGTGCAGGCCGAATCATAAACAATCATCTTCCGGTACAGTCTATCAACCTGCTTTATGCTCATATACCATTAGCCAAACAGCAAAACAGCACGCTTTGATAATCGATTATAATCATAGCCGGGCTTGAGCGCAATAAAAAAGGGGTTAACCGATATGACCGGATAACCCCTTCAACTATAGTGCTGACCAGACTAGTCTTTTTTTGCTGTAGAAGCTTTTTCTTTCTTTTTAGAAGGCTTTTTAGCTTCTTTTTTTTCTTCCTTTTTCTGGACTGTAAATTCAATTATGGAAAGCGTCGCATTGTCCCCATGACGACGGCCGATTTTTATAATGCGCGTATAACCGCCATTAATGTCCTTGAAGCGCGGTGCTATTTCCTCAAACAGCTTTTTGGCAACATTTTTTAAGCGTATCACCTCCATTGCCTGACGAAGTGCATGCAAATCACCTCGCTTGCCAAGGGTCACCATCTTTTCTGCGATGCGGCGCAATTCTTTTGCCCGCGTATCCGTTGTCTGGATACGCTCATGCTCAACAAGCGAGGTCACCATATTGCGCAAAACTGCCTTGCGGTGGTTGGCATCCATGCCGAGTTTTTTATTAGCCTTTAAATGTCTCATACTTCAGTACCCTATATAAATCTATTACTCTTCGTCTTCAATCTCCTGATCATCATCAAGCATATCGTCAGAGTCATCAATATCTTCGAGGTCCTCATCGCGACGTGAGGGGGGCTCAAAGCCATCAAGCTTCATACCAAGCGTCAACCCCATTTCAGACAGTATTTCCTTAATCTCATTGAGTGACTTGCGTCCGAAATTTTTGGTCTTCAGCATCTCGGGCTCTGTCCGTGTGACCAACTCCCATATGTAACGGATGTTGGCATTCCTGAGACAGTTTGAGGAACGCACCGAGAGCTCAAGCTCATCGATACTCCTGTACAGATTATCATTAAACCGCTGCCGCGTCGGCTCTGCCTTTGGCAGCACTTCGATTTCATCTTCAAAGTTAATAAAAAGCTTGAGCTGATTCTGGAGAATTTTTGCAGCAAAAGCGATCGCGTCCTCAGGAGCAATGGATCCATCGGTCCAGACCTCAAGCGTCAGTCGTTCATAGTCGGTCATCTGCCCAACACGGGCATAGTTTACATTGAAATTAACCCGCTTGACCGGACTAAAAATTGCATCAATCGGGATCGTTCCGATTGGCGCGTTTTCATCACGACTTTTTTCCGCCGGAAGATAGCCGATGCCAAACTGAACGTTCATTTCAATGGCAAGTTTAGCATCATGTGAAAGTGTGGCTATATGCTGATTAGGATTCAAAATTTCAACATTATTGTTTGCAATGATGTCGCTGGCTTTAACGACACCAGTACCTTTTGTTTTAATATTAATTTTTTCCGGCCCATCAGAGTTGAGCTTAAGCTCAATTTCTTTCAGGTTCATGATGATCTCTGTAACGTCTTCCTTGACCCCGGGCACAGTAGAAAACTCATGCAAAATACCGTCTATCCGAACTGCTGTAATAGCTGCACCCTGAATAGACGATAGCAGCACACGACGAAGTGCATTGCCGATCGTGATTCCGAACCCTCTTTCGAATGGTTCAGCCACAAACTTCCCATAAGTAGGGGAGAGAGTCTCCTCATCAACCTCGAGCCGTTTTGGTCTTATAATGGTTTGCCACATGCGACGCATAGTACCTCACCTTCAACAACTGTTATGTTGTATGTAAATTACTTACTGTAAAGCTCGACAATGAGCTGTTCTTTAATAGGCATTGTGATTTCTTCACGCTTTGGCAGGGCGATTATTTTGCCCTGAAAATGCTCAGCATCGACTTCAACCCAGCCTGGAATGCCGCGCTGCTTAGCGGTTTCAACCGATTCTTTGATACGTGCTATGGTTCTGCTTTTCTCGCGCACCTGAACAACATCACCAAGCTTGACAAGATAGGAAGGTATATCAACCGAGCGATTGTTTACCATAAAATGACGATGCCGGATCAGCTGCCGTGCTTCGGTTCGGGAGGTTGCAAATCCCAGGCGGTACAGCATATTATCAAGTCTGCTTTCCAGCATCTCAATCAGATTCTCGCCGGTAACACCCCTCTTCTGCGCAGCCTTGTGAAAATAATTACGAAACTGTTTTTCAAGCACTCCGTATATACGCTTGACCTTCTGCTTTTCGCGCAACTGCTCACCATAGGCCGAAAATTTTGCGCGACTCTGACCGTGCTGGCCAGGAGCGTACTGTCGCCTGTCAAATGCGCATGAATCAGTATAGCACCGCTCACCCTTCAGAAAGAGCTTGGTGTTTTCTCTGCGGCAAAGCCTGCATTTTGATCCTATATATCGAGCCAAAGGAAATCTCCTTTCTTATTAGACCTGTGCACGTTAACGGTAGCAATCAGACTCTTCTGCGTTTTGGCTGGCGACAGCCATTATGAGGAATCGGGGTCTGATCGCGAATCATTGATATATTGAGGCCGCTGGACTGTAATGAGCGGATGGCAGCTTCACGTCCGGAACCAGGGCCGCGAACCAGTACTTCAAGATTTTTAACACCATTGTCCCTGGCTTTTTTCGCCACATCTTCAGCAGCCTGACTGGCCGCAAAAGGTGTGCTCTTGCGGGATCCCTTAAACCCTACGGTGCCAGCACTTGACCAAGCAATCACATTCCCTATCACATCGGTGATGGTGATAATGGTATTGTTGAACGTTGCCTGTATGTGGGCAATCCCGTTGGGGATGTTCTTCTTTTCCTTTTTCTTCCGTATAATCTTTTTCTTGCCAGCCATCAGTTTCCTCTATGGTTTAGTTGATTCACCTTATTTTGCCGGTGTTTTCTTTTTGCCCTGTATAGCGCGGCGTGGCCCTTTACGCGTGCGAGCGTTCGTATGTGTTCGCTGGCCATGCACCGGCAGGCCGCGGCGGTGCCGCAGTCCGCGGTATGAGCCAATCTCCATAAGCCGCTTGATATTCATGGAGACTTCTTTGCGAAGATCACCTTCCGTTTTAAAATCAGCAAAAATAATGTTCTGTATCTTTGCCACTTCCTGCTCGGAAAGTGTCCCGGCTCTTCTTGCCGGATCGATATCGATGGTTTGAAGAATTTGTTTCGCTGTGTAACGACCGATACCGTATATGTAAGTTAATGCGATACAGATCTGTTTCTGTTTTGGCACGTCAACGCCCGCGATTCTTGGCACGTTCTACTCCTTTTCTTACAAGTAAATTCTTTAACCCTGGCGCTGTTTATGTTTTGGATTATCGCAAATAACCCTGACCACGCCTTTTCTCTTTATGATCTTGCACTTGTCACAGATTTTTTTTACCGAAGAACGTACTTTCATGACCTCTACCTTTTATGCGCACTTAATTACTTTGCCCGATATGTTATTCTGCCGCGGTTAAGGTCATATGGTGAAAACTGAACTGTAACCTTATCGCCAGGCAAAATTTTTATATAATGCATTCGCATTTTACCAGAAATTGTGGCTAGGGTCTTATGCCCGTTAGCGAGTTTCACCCTGAACATCGCATTGGGAAGTGTTTCGAGCACCTCGCCTTCAAGTTCTATCAAATCATCTCGCGCCATACAACCTTACATTGTCGGAACTGTTGCCTGAGTCTACCTGCGGACTCTTCCGCCGATCTGCCCTTTATTCAAAAAACCATCATAATGCCGTACGAGCATATGAGATTCTATCTGACCAATCGTATCAAGCGCGACGCCAACAACGATTAACAACGCCGTACCGCCGAAATAAAAAGGGATATTAAAGTTTCCGATAAGTATTGTCGGCAACACACAAACTACAGAAATATAAATTGCGCCTATACAGGTAATACGCGTCAAAACCCAATCAATATACTCAGCGGTCTTTTTGCCCGGCCTGATTCCAGGGATATACCCGCCCTGTTTCTTCATATTATCGGCGATGTCAATCGGGTTAAAAGTTACTGCCGTATAGAAGTAGGCAAAAAAGACTATAAAAAAAACATAAAGAAAATTATACATAAAAGCCCCAGGATCAAGGCTTTTTATGATGTTTTCTATCCATGGGTAGGACTCGAGCAGGCTGGTTGGAATAAACTGGGCAATCGTCAGCGGAAACATGAGTATTGATGATGCGAAGATTGGCGGTATAACACCTGCTGTGTTAATTTTCAAAGGCAAATGAGTACTCTGCCCTCCATACACTTTTCTACCTACAATCCGCTTAGGATACTGAACTGGTATGCGACGTTGCGAACGCTCAATATATATAATACAGCCAATCACCAGAACCATCAGAGCCACTATAAAAAGAATCGTCAGAGGCCCCATTTCTCCAGTCTGCATAAGCCGGACCGTATTAAATGCAGCCGCAGGCAGGCGCGTCACGATACCGGCAAAAATGATGAGTGAAATACCATTCCCAATACCGCGCTCGGTTATCTGTTCGCCGAGCCACATGAGGAAAGCGGTTCCTGCCGTCAGCGTAATGACCGTAATGATTCTAAAGCCCCAACCCGGATCAATGACTATGGGACTTCCACTGGGTCCGGTCATCCGCTCAAGACCCACCGCGATACCAATTCCCTGTATAATACTCAAAACAACAGTTCCATAACGAGTATATTGTGTAATCTTTTTGCGGCCGGCCTCGCCCTCCTTTTTAAGTTTTTCCAGATACGGAACGACAACTGTGAGCAGCTGAAGAATAATCGAAGCACTGATATAGGGCATGATACCAAGTGCCACGATAGACATGTTCTCAAAAGCGCCGCCAGAGAACATGTCGACCATACCAAGGAGAGTCCCCTTGGTACGGGCAAAAAAAGCTGCGAGCGCCTTACCATCAATGCCCGGCGTTGGAATGTGTACGCAGATCCGATACACAGCCAGAAGTATGAAGGTGGTAATGAGTCGCTTTCTCAGCTCTGGAATTTTTGAAATATTCTGGAAGCCGCCGACCACTTAGATCCCCTCTACTGTACCGCCGGCTGCGGTAATCTTGGCATAAGCGCTCTGACTCCATTTGTGAACTTTAATCGTCAGAGCACGATCAATCTCCCCTTTGCCAAGCAACTTGATGCCATCGCACACGTTTCTCACCAAACCACACTTGATAAGAACAGAGGCATCGATAACGCTATCTTTTTCAAAGCTGTTCAGATCTTTGACCTGAACAAGCGCATACTCTTTTTTAAAAATATTAGTGAAACCGCGCTTAGGCAGACGACGTTGCAACGGCATCTGCCCGCCCTCGAATCCGTTAAACCCGCCTGATCCGGTTCTGGCTTTCTGGCCCTTATGCCCCCGGCATGAAGTCTTGCCATGTCCAGAACCATGACCACGGCCGACTCGTTTTCTGCTTTTTACTGCACCTTTATTGGGGTGTAAGCTACTGAGATCCATCCAAACATCCTCTGCTTATCAGAAAAGCCTTAATTTTTATGTTTAAAACCCGCTTTATTGGGCCAACCTTTTTTTTCGCTCATCAGCATGCTGGAGGTGCTTCAGACCATCTATTGTCGCCTTAAGCACATTATGTGGGTTATTGGTTCTGAGGCACTTTGTAAGTATATTCTTAATTCCCGAGACCTCAATGACCGAGCGAACCGCACCGCCCGCTATGATACCGGTACCTGGTGAGGCTGGCTTCATGAACACGCGTCCGGAGCAGTGCGCCCCAATCACTTCATGGGGGATTGTACCATCAACCAACGGAAAATTAATCATATTGCGCTTAGCATGTTCAATGGCCTTGCGGATTGCCTCGGGGACTTCACGGGCCTTGCCAAGTCCGCACCCTACTTGACCATTGCCATCGCCAACAACAACCAATGCACTGAAACTAAATCGCCTACCGCCCTTAACAACCTTGGCAACACGGTTTATATTTACTACCTTATCCGTAAGATTAGATTCTTGCTCGCTCTCGTACACCAAGACAGTTCCTCCTTAAAATTGCAGGCCTTTTTCACGGGCACCTTCAGCTAGAGCTTTTACGCGTCCATGATACAGAAATCCATTACGATCAAACACAACAGATGTAATATTCATCGCCATAGCTTTTTCAGCTATCACGTGTCCCAGTTTGCGCGCAGCTTCCGTGTTCCCCGTCTGAGAAAGCGAACTTTTAAGTTCTTTGCTGACCGTTGATGCGGCCACAATTGTTTTCTGAGCCTCATCGTCAATCAGTTGGACATAGCAGTGATTGAGGCTTTTAAAAATGGTCATCCGCGGTCGTATGTTGGTACCGAACACATGCCTGCGGATTCTTTTTTTGCGTTTGAGCCTGTTGAGCTCTTTCTTATGCTGCAGATTCACACTTGCTCCATTTTTCTTTATGAGAGGGTCACATCATGGCCGCGCTTGATTTTACTTAGCGCCGGCCTTGCCAACTTTCTTTCTCACCACTTCACCGACGTAGCGGATACCCTTGCCTTTATAAACATCGGGTTTCTTAAACATACGGATTTTAGAAGCAGTCTGACCAACAAGGCATTTATCGATTCCTTCCACCCTGATGATTTGTTTCTCCACATTAATCTGGATGCCCTCTGGTTCGTCAAAGTTGATAACATGGGAGAGGCCTACGGAAAGCTTCAGCGTCTTGCCAGCTTTTTCAGCTTTATAGCCGATGCCAACCACCTCGAGTTCCCGCTTAAAACCCTGTGTTACGCCCTCGACCATGTTTGCAACCAGTGTGCGGGTCAAACCATGCAATGAACGCTCTCTGCGTTCGTCAGAAGGGCGCGAAACAAGTATTTCATCTGTTCCCGTTTCAACGGTAATGCACGCCGGAATTGTATGCGTGAGCTTTCCTTTAGGACCTTCGATCTTCAGTAAGTCGCCGTCCTTTTGAATCTTGACGCCTTTGGGTACCGCAATGGGTTTTTTACCAATTCTGCTCATGATACTATATTCCTATTCCTACCAGAAAGTGCAAATAACTTCGCCGCCAACCTGCTGCCTGCGCGCTTCTTTGTCGGACATGATGCCCTTAGATGTCGACAGAATCGCCAAGCCTAAGCCGCTACGAATCATGGGGATGGCGTCTTTATCGACATACATGCGGCAACTTGGTTTAGATACCCTCTTAATTTCGGAAATTATTGCCTCCCCCTTGCCTTCATACTTCATCGCTATCTGCAGAACACCCTGCTTGTTATCATTAACAACAGAAAAATTTCTAATATAGCCCTCTTCCTTAAGTATCTTGGCTATGCTTACCTTGATCTTTGACGAGGGTATCTCTACCTTCTCGAACTTGGCCTTATTTGCGTTTCGTATGCGGGTCAGCATATCCGCAATTGGATCAGTCATCATATGCGCCGTACTCCTTGCTTACAACGTTTTACCAACTCGATTTAATAACACCGGGGATATCGCCCCGCAGCGCCAGTTTTCTGAGGCAAATCCTGCACATATTGAATTTGCGGTAGTATGCCCGTGACCGTCCGCAGATCGGACATCGGTTATACTGGCGCACCTTGAACTTCATGGTGCGCTGAGCTTTGACAATAAGCGATGTTTTGGCCACGTACCTCTCCTCTTAACACTTCTTAGTTAGCACCAAAGGGCATTCCCATAAACTGCAGAAGGGCCTTAGCCTCTTCATCGTTCCTGGCAGTCGTCCCTATAACAATATTCATACCCTTAATTTTGTCAACTTTATCGTAGTCGATCTCAGGGAAGATAATCTGCTCGCGAATCCCAAGTGCGTAATTTCCGCGGCCATCAAAGGCCTTTGGAGATACTCCTTTAAAGTCGCGAATTCGAGGCAATGCAAGATTCAACAAGCGGTCCAGAAACTCATACATCCGCTCGCTGCGCAGCGTTACCTTGCAGCCGATTGGCATGCCCTCACGAAGCTTAAAATTTGCAATCGCCTTCCTTGCCTTGGTTATCACAGGCTTCTGCCCGGTGATGGCAGCAAGCTCTTTCTCCGCAGCCTCAAGCACCTTGGCATTCTGAATAGCCTCACCAAGCCCCATATTGATAACGATTTTATCAACTTTGGGAACCTCCATTACATTCTTGTACCCAAATTTCTTCATCATCTGCGGCATGATATCTTTTATGTATTTTTCTTTCAGCCGGCTCATATATGGTTCTCCTACTGATCCAGAATTTCGCTGCACTTAACACATGCGCGAACTTTTTTGCCGTCGTCTAGCACTCGTTTCTTTATACGGGCTGCCTTGTTGCACTTGGGGCACAATATATTCACGTTCGACACATGCAGGGAAGCCTCTTTTTCAATAATGCCTCCCTGGGGAGCATTTTTACTGGGCCGTGAGTGCCGTTTGATCATGTTGATCTTCTCAACAAGCACCCTTTCCCTCTTGGTGTTTACCGACAATATTTTGCCGGATCGACCTTTTTCCTTACCGGCAAGCACGACAACCGTGTCGCCTTTTTTCACATGGAGCTTTGATCGTTCTACCATTGTCCTCGTCTCCTGCTACCGCAACGCTCACACAACTTCAGGGGCAAGCGAGATAATCTTCATGAAATTTTTGGCACGCAGTTCTCGGGCGACAGGGCCAAAAATACGTGTGCCAACGGGCTCATTAACATTATTTATAAGTACTGCAGAGTTGTCGTCAAAACGGATATATGTACCATCAGTCCGCTTAATCTCTTTGGCTGTGCGAACTATCACCGCACGCATGACCGACCCCTTCTTGACCTTGGAATTCGGGATTGCTTCTTTTACCGAGACGATTATCACATCGCCAAGATACGCATACCGACGGCGTGAACCGCCCAGCACCTTAATGCACTGCAGTTCCTTTGCGCCTGAATTATCAGCCGCCACCAGCCTTGTCTGCATCTGAATCATTGCCGCATCCCTTTGTTATCGAGGAATTATCTTCTGTAATTTACTTCTTTCAAACTGCCTTCTGCACTACTTCAACAACTCTCCAGCGCTTGTCTTTACTTAAAGGCCGTGTTTCCTCTACCAGAACCGTATCACCTATCTGGCAGGCATTAACTGCATCGTGAGCTTTAAATTTTACTTTTTTCTTAATATATTTAAGGTACAGCGGATGACGGGTCATTCTATCTGTGACTACCACGACCGTCTTGTCCATTTTATTGCTGACAACAACGCCCGTTCTTCTTTTTTTCTGGCCTTCCATCGGTTTCCCCTATACTCCAAGCATTCAGTCTTTATTTAATTGCAGAACGTTTCTTCTGGTTCAGAATTGTCTTGACACGAGCGATGTCCTTGCGCGCATGCGTAATCTCTGCGGTATTTGCCAACTGGTTTGTGGCACGTTGAATTTTAAAATTAAAGTGCTTGCCCCTGAGGTCTTTCTCACGCTGGGCAAGCTCTTCAGCTGATAATTCGCGAAATTCCTTAGCCTTCACTGACTTCCCTCATGACAAAAGTTGTTTTAATCGGCAGTTTATGTGCAGCAAGTCGAAAAGCCTCTTTTGCAACCTCTTCCGAGACCCCCTCAATCTCGTAAAGAACCCTGCCTGGCTTAACAACCGCAACCCAGTATTCGGGGGCTCCCTTACCTTTGCCCATACGAGTTTCAGCAGGCTTCTTGGTAATCGGCTTGTCCGGGAAAATACGTATCCACAGCTTACCGCCACGCTTGACATGGCGTATAAGCGCAACACGGGCAGCCTCAATGTGACGCGATGAAATCCATCCGCATTCTGCCGCCTTAAGGCCAAAACTACCGAAATCTATCTTATTCCCGCGACAGGCAGTTCCCGTCATGCGGCCTTTCATCATTTTTCTATGCTTAATTTTCTTAGGAGCCAACATGTGATGATTTCCCCTTAGTCAACATTTCACCCTTGAATATCCAGACCTTTACGCCAATAATACCATATGTGGTTTTTGCTTCAGAAAAGCCGTAGTCTATGTCAGCCCGCAATGTCTGCAAGGGAACACGTCCTTCCCGATACCATTCATGCCGGGCCATTTCAGCGCCGCCAAGCCGCCCGGAACACGCTATCTTTACACCCTTGGCCCCAAACTTCATCGCTGACCCGACACCGCGCTTCATAGCCCGACGAAAAGCGACCCGCTTCAGAAGTTGCTGACAAATATTTTCTGCTACTAGCTGGGCATCAACCTCCGGTCGCTGGACTTCAATTATGTTTACAAATACTTCACGGTCGGTCAGTTTTTGTATTTCAGCCTTTAGTTTTTCAATCTCAGAGCCCTTCTTGCCGATAATGATGCCGGGACGGGCAGCAGCTATATTAATCCGAAGTTTATTTGCCGCTCGCTCGATCTCTACGCTTGAAATGCCTGCCTGATTGAGCTGCTTTTTTACAAAACTTTTAATCTTAATATCTTCATGCAGCAGCACTTCATAATTCTTGTCTGCATACCATCGGGAATTCCAGGTTTTAATAATCCCGAGACGAAAACCAATAGGATGAACTTTTTGACCCAAACCGACCTCCTTAATTAATTAAGCTTCGTCAAGAATCACAGTTAAGTGACAGGTGCGTTTTAAAATTCTAAATCCTCTGCCCTGAGGTCCAGGACGGAAGCGCTTGAGTGTCGGGCCCTGATCGACAAGCACATTTTTCACATACAGAATATCAACATCTACACTTTCCTTGTGGGATGCATTGGCAATAGCCGAATTGATGAGTTTGTACATATAAATACTCACTGCTTTCGGCGTAAACTCAAGAATACTCAGAGCATCGCTCACCGGCTTTCCCTTGAGCAAATCAGCCACCAGCCGTGCCTTTCGCGGCGATACCCGAATATATTTATCAACTGCCCTGACTTCCATACACTATTTCTCTGCCTCTAAAGGTTAGCTGTTGTTACTTTTTGGCATGACCATGATAGGTTCGTGTCGGTGAGAACTCGCCAAGTTTATGACCAACCATGTTCTCTGTGACATAGACCGGGAAAAATTTTTTCCCATTGTGAACGGCAAATGTATAACCTATCATATCAGGACTGATCATAGACCTGCGGGACCAGGTCTTTATCACCTGTCTGTTATTGGTGTCCATAGCCTTCCTGATCTTTCTCATCAGGCTTTCATCAATAAAGGGGCCTTTTTTAATTGACCGTGCCATCGTCTGTCACTCCGCGCTACTTGTTTCTTCTTCTGACAATAAGACTGTTAGTACGTTTATTTTTTCTTGTTCTGAACCCCTTGGTGGGTTTACCCCACGGCGTACAGGGATGCCGACCTCCGGAAGAACGGCCCTCGCCGCCTCCCATGGGATGGTCAACAGGATTCATGGCAACTCCACGAACCCTTGGTTTTTTTCCAAGCCATCTTTTTCTGCCCGCTTTACCGATGGAAATATTGGCATGGTCTGCATTGCCGACCTGGCCAATTGTTGCGTAACAATCAACATGCACTAAACGAAGTTCACCTGAAGGCATCTTGATATGCGCATAATTTTTTTCTTTGGCGGAAAGCTGTGCGCTGGTGCCGGCGCTACGGACCAACTGTGCGCCCTTACCCTTGCGAAGTTCTATATTGTGTATCATGGTGCCGACAGGTATTTTTTTTATCGGCAAGGCATTTCCTGGTCGTATTTCAGCGTTTTCGCCAGCCATTACCTCATCGCCAAGCCTGAGCTCAGCCGGTGCAACAATGTAGCGCTTCTCGCCGTCGATATACTGCAGTAAAGCAATGCGGGATGTTCTGTTTGGATCGTATTCAATACTTGCGACCTTTGCAGATATGTCATGCTTGTCGCGGCGAAAATCAATTATTCTGTAGCGCTGCTTATGACCGCCGCCTATATATCGAGCAGTTATGCGGCCGTTGTTATTGCGACCGCCTGTCTTTCTCAGCGGTGCAAGCAGACTTTTTTCAGGAGTACTTTTTGTTATTTCTTCAAAGTCTGCTACTGTCTGGAACCGCCTGCCGGCAGACGTTGGTTTAAATGCCTTAACCGCCATTCTAAACTCCGTTTATTTAATTGCCTGAAAAATCTTTCCGTGCTTACACGCCTTCAAAAAACTCTATTTTATCGCCTTTTTTCAAAGTTACGATTGCCTTTTTCCAATCCTGTTTTTTACCAATGATCCGCCCCGTTCGTTTACGCTTACCCTGGAAGTTCATAACATTTACTTCCTCTACCGTAACTTTAAAAAGTTGCTGCACGGCGTGCTTAATCTCAACTTTATTTGCCTTTTTATCAACCTCTAACACTACCTTATTGGCGTCATCCTTGATGAGGTTACTCTTTTCAGTAACGATTGGCCTTCGAATGCATCCGTATATCTCTTTCATGCGACCAGTCTCCTCTGAATCTTTTCAAGGCAGGGCAAGGTTATATAAAGGCCATCATGGTAAAGAACATCATACAGATTAAGGCCCTGTGGAGACAAAACTTTCACGTTTGGCACATTGCGGGAACTGAGGCAGAGATTTCGGTTATCATCATCGATAATCAGTACTCGCTGGCTCCCAAGCCTATCCATGATACTTTTAAATACCTTTGTCTTGATATCGGAAAGCTCGAATTTATCAAAAATCATCAACTTATCTTCTTTGCATTTTTTCGTGAGCGCGGAGCAAAGCGCTAATCGCTTAACTTTTTTAGGCACAGTATAGCTGTAATCGCGCGGTTTGGGACCAAATGCTACACCTCCACCCCGCCATACAGGAGAACGAGAACTGCCTGAACGGGCACGTCCAGTTCCTTTCTGCTTCCAAGGCTTACGACCTCCCCCGCTCACATCACCACGGGTTTTTGTGCTTGCCGTCCCGGAACGACGACTGGCCAACTGTGCCCTGACTATTTCATAAAAGAGATGCTCCTTGAGCTCAGCGTCGAAAATTCTCTCATCAACCTCGACTTGAGAAACTTTTTCTTTATTGATATTGTACACATCAAGGACTGTCATAATAAACATACCCGGAACATTAATTAGTCTGTCATTTTACAAATTAAAACAATCCCGTTTTTGGGGCCGGGAACTGCGCCCTTCACAAGGATGATATTTTCAGCCTGATTTTTATCAACAATCTTGATATTTTTGGCAGTCTGTTTTTCGACGCCCAAATGCCCGGGCATTTTTTTCCCCTTAAAAACACGAGACGGATAAGCACTTGATCCTATCGAGCCAACAACACGGTGGAATTTCGAACCATGGGACATCGGCCCACGATTAAAACCCCAGCGCTTTATGTTACCGGCAAATCCCTTACCCTTGGTTGTACCGATAATTTCAACCTTTTCCCCGCTTTCAAATATGTCAAGGCTTACCTGGTCGCCAACAGAAAAAGCATCAATTTGTGCCGAACGAAATTCCCTTAGAAAAAGAAATCCTCGGTCACCTGCCTTTTTCAAATGGCCCTGCAAGGGTTTATTAAGCTTTTCAAGCTTCTTCTGACCAAAGCCAAGCTGCAGCGCCGTATACCCGTCATTTCCTATAGTTTTTTTCTGCATAACCACACAAGGTCCAGCCTCAATGACCGTAACGGAGACAAACTCGCCTTCAGTTGAGAAGACCTGCGTCATGCCCAGTTTTTTACCAATTAATCCTAGTGCCACTGTTTATTTCTCCAAACAACGCAGTTATTAAAGCTTAATTTCCACATCAACGCCTGCGGAAAGATCAAGCTTCATGAGGGCATCGACTGTCTGTTCCGTAGGCTCATGAATGTCCAGCAGTCGCTTGTGGGTTCTCATCTCAAACTGTTCTCGGGATTTTTTATCAACGTGTGGAGAGCGGAGAACACAGTATTTATTTATGACTGTAGGCAACGGAATTGGGCCTACTACCTTCGCGCCGGTGCGCTTTGCCGTATCGACGATCTCAACCACAGATTGATCCAAAAGTCTGTGATCGTACGCTTTCAGGCGTATCCGTATCTTCTGGTCTTCTCCAAGGGTATCAACTTTTTTCATAAATATCAGTTCCCTGCTTACGCAATTATATCACTGATAACGCCGGCGCCAACCGTTCTGCCGCCTTCACGTATTGCAAAGCGCAGCTCCTTCTCCATCGCTATCGGCGTGATCAGTTCCACTTCCATAGCCACATTGTCTCCCGGCATCACCATCTCGACGCCTTCGGGCAGATTTACCATACCCGTCACATCTGTGGTCCGGAAATAAAACTGCGGCCGGTAATTATTGAAAAACGGCGTATGCCTCCCGCCCTCTTCCTTGCCCAGAACATATACCTGTGCTTTGAACTTTGTATGCGGCGTTATCGATCCGGGCTTGGACACAACCTGCCCGCGCTCAACATCATCTCGCTTTGTGCCCCGCAGCAGCAATCCAACATTATCACCCGCCTGACCCTGATCAAGAATCTTGCGGAACATCTCAACGCCCGTACACACCGTCTTCTGCGTATCACGAAATCCCACGATCTCAACTTCCTCATTCACCTTCACCAGACCGCGCTCAATCCTGCCCGTCACAACCGTGCCGCGGCCCGATATCGTGAACACGTCCTCTACCGGCATCAGAAACGGCTTGTCAATGTCGCGCACCGGATCAGGAATAAAACTGTCGCAGGCATCAAGCAGTTCCTGTATGCACTTGTACTCATCAAGCTTTACATCCTCTGGCGCCTGCATCGCCTTCAACGCACTGCCCTTGATGATCGGCGTATCATCGCCCGGAAACTCATACTTGCTCAGAAGTTCTCGAATCTCAAGATCAACCAGCTCAAGCAGCTCGGGATCATCAACCATGTCAACTTTGTTAAGAAACACCACCATGCTGGGCACGCGCACCTGACGGGCAAGCAGTATGTGTTCCCGCGTCTGGGGCATCGGCCCGTCTGCCGCGCTGACAACCAGCACCGCACCGTCCATCTGCGCTGCACCCGTAATCATGTTCTTGATATA
>CAYNVA010000586.1:0-10490 GCA_964400575.1 uncultured Thermodesulfobacteriota bacterium
AAATACAGCAAGGCAATGAGCTGCAGCTATCTTGACCAGCAGGGCAGGGCGCAGCCGATGATCATGGGCTGCTATGGTATTGGTGTGGGGCGCACTGTTGCCGCAGCAATAGAACAGTCGCATGATGAAAACGGCATTATCTTTCCTGAGCCGATTGCACCTTTTTCGGTTATTGTGGTCCCGGTCAACACTAAGGATACGGTACAGATGGACACCGCGGTCACCCTCTACAACGGACTTGCTGCGCAGGGATTGGACGTGCTGCTTGATGATCGCGACGAGCGGCCCGGCATCAAGTTCAAGGATGCCGACTTGATAGGAATTCCCTTGAGAGTGACTGTCGGCAGGAATGCAGTAGAAAAGAACCAAGTTGACATTAAGGAGCGAAAAGGCGGTGATGCCCAGCAGGTGGCGATCAGCGATGCGGTTGCCTTTATTGAGCGCCGCCTGAAACATCCGGATCTATGACCAAGCCCAACATTGCCCGCATTAACGATATCATTGACCAGGTTGTATCCTATCATCCTGATGCCGATACCGGGCTTTTGCAGAGAGCATATGTCTATTCGGCCAAGGTGCATCATGGGCAGACTCGCCTTTCTGGTGAGCCGTATCTGATACATCCACTGGGTGTGGCAGGGATTCTTGCCGATTTGAACCTTGATGAGTATACAGTTTCCACCGGCCTTCTGCACGATACGGTTGAAGACACATACGCCACTCGTGACGAAATCGAAAAGATTTTTGGTCATGAAGTGGCTTTTTTAGTTGATGGCGTAACCAAAATAAGCAAAATAGCCAGCACAAGTCACGAGGAGCGTCAGGCGGAAAATTTCCGTAAAATGATTCTTGCCATGTCTAAAGATATACGCGTGATTCTTGTCAAGCTGGCCGACCGCGTGCATAATATGCGCACCCTGCAGTACGTGCCTCCGGACAAACAGAAAAAGATCGCCCATCAAACGCTGGACATTTACGCTCCACTTGCAAATCGTCTGGGCCTGTATGAGATCAAGCGTGAGCTTGAAGACCTGGGATTGAGCTACACACATCCCGAGGTGTGTCTGGATATTGAGCGTAATCTTGTTGTAACAGAGGAACAGCGGAAGAAATATGTTGCCGAAGTCATCGGGATTATTGAGGAAAAGCTCCAGGAATTCGGGATTAAAGCAGTGGTGCAGGGTCGTCCGAAACATATTTTCAGCATCTACAATAAGATGATTGATCAAAACCTGAATTTTACCGACATTTATGACATAACGGCATTTCGCATCATCGTTGCTTCCCGGCAGGAATGCTATGAAGTGCTTGGCATGATTCATTCGATATGGAAGCCGGTTCCGGGGCGGTTCAAAGATTTTATTTCCATGCCTAAAGCCAATATGTATCAGTCACTGCACACCACGGTGATCGGACCCTATGGCCAGCGGATTGAAATGCAGATTCGCACGCATGATATGGACCGTATAGCCAAGCAGGGTATTGCCGCTCACTGGCGCTACAAGGAAGGCCGCCATATCCAGCAGAAAGATGATCATCGGTTTGCCTGGCTTCAGCAGGTGATGGAAACGCAGAGCGAGCTGAAGGACTCGCGGGATTTCCTGGAAGCCTTCCGGGTGGATGTTTTCCCTGATGAGGTGTATGTATTCACGCCCGCGGGCGAGGTGATTCAACTGCCCAAGGGCGCCACCCCTGTTGATTTTGCGTATCGCATTCATACAAGTATTGGACATAAGTGTATCGGCGCTAAGGCCAATGGCACCATTGTACCGCTGCGCTATGAACTGAAAACAGGCGATATGGTTGAAATTCTCACCCTCGCAAACCATATGCCAAGTCGGGACTGGCTTAAATTTGTAAAAACCACGCGCGCGCGCAACAAGATTCACCAGTTCGTCAAACTGCAGGAGCGGGAAAGGAGCCTTGCGCTGGGTCGTGATATATGCGAGCGGGAGTTGCGAAAGCATAAGCTGAATATTGCAAGCCTTCACAAAGATACGGACATTTTTGCGAGTGCCGGCAGGGATGTAAAAACACTGGATGATCTTTTTGCCGCAGTCGGGCAGGGCCGTGTAAGCGTTAAGCAATTGATCAACCGCCTGCTGCCTAAAGACCAGTCAGGGGAGAAGAAACATGATAAGCAATATGGCGTTTCGGCTGATAAAAAAGCCACTGACAAGGCAGGCAGGGGCATAAGTATTAATGGCATTGATGATCTGATGGTGCGATACGGTAAATGCTGTAACCCTGTTCCTGGAGATGGGATTCGCGGTTTTATTACCAGGGGAAGGGGCGTCACGGTACATACCGCAGAATGCCCCTTTCTTGAAAGTTCCGACCCCGAACGGATTATCGATGCTCAATGGGATGTGAGCTCAAAACATCTGGCATCCGTGCCCGTAGAGGTTATCTGCGAAGATGTCAAGGGGATTCTGGCTGATATTACAGCAGCCATTTCAATCATGGAAATTAATATCATCAATGCCCGCATTCGAACAACGCCAGACAAAAAAGCTATCAATATTTTTGAGATTGAAATCGGCAGCCTGAAGCAGCTTGAAGCAGTCATGGCTTCCATCAGGCAAGTCAAGGGCGTTCTCAAGGTGACCAGGCTGCGCTCCTGAAGCCATTATGCCGTGGCAGTTTCCGCCTTAGGGGCTGTTTTGCGCGCTGGTTTCTGTATAAAGCCAGAGCGGATACAGCGTGTGCAAATGTATGCGCGCCTGGTTGTTCCGTTCTGTACGGTGCGCACTTTTTGAATGTTGGGCTGCCAGACTTTTTTGGTTTTGTTGTTGGCATGACTCACCTGGTTCCCAACCTGACGGCCCTTGCCGCAAATGCTGCATATGCGTGACATTGTTCAGTAAACCTCCATGTGATTGATGAATAGCTTTTCACCGGTACAGGTTGTAGTGCAACCACAGTACTGTGTAGCCTTAACAATCAATACAATTAACATAATAAACAGTTTTTTTCAAATAAAAATTTGCCACTATTTAGTGCAGCGATTACGGCGGGCATTTTGGGCTGGTGAAAGGACTGTTCTTGCGCAGGACAAGAGTGATGCTGTTGCCCGAGTGATTAAATCTGACTTCATCAAATATTTGTTTGATGAGAAAAATGCCGCGGCCGTGAGGTTTGTCGATACAGTCAGGGCTGGTTGGATCAATAAGAGCGTTGTAATCAAAACCCGGGCCTTCATCGGTTATGGTGACTTGCGCCATGGTTGCCGTAATGGCGCTTTGGATGGATACCTTTCGCAGGGCAAATGCCGGATCATGCAGACGTTCTGCCTTGATGCGTTTGAATTCCGTCATGCCGCCTTTATCCCTGAATTTGAGTGCCGAATCCAGTTCCAGATTGCCGTGCTCAACGGCATTGGTGAGCGTTTCGTACATGGCCATCGTCACGCTTTTCGTGCAGGCTGCATCTACAAGGGCTATGTGCTCGAGGGGTTCGGCCAGATATGTCGCAAAGTCGCTTACATACAGTTCACCTGTTGGAATGGCAAAATGCCTGGCTTCCTGGATAAGGTATTTAGCCGATGTGCGGAGGGCATGCTTCCGCTTGTTGAGGTCGAGCACTTTGTTGATCGTCTCAAAGACTTCATCAAACCGTATTGGCTTGGTAATAAAATTTATTGCTCCGAGGCGCAGTGCCTCCACAGCGTTTTCAATGGTTGCATGGCCGGTTATGATAAGTACGGGCAGGTGCGGGTTTTTTATTTTGATCGATTTGAGAAGCTCCAGCCCGCTCATTCCCGGCATGGAGATATCGCTTATTACGAGATCAAAGACATTCTGATTTATTTTTTTCAGGGCATCTTCACCGTTTGCCGCGGTCTCGCAGCAGTAGCCGGCCCTTCTCATTTGCAGTTCAATAAGACGGGTGATTGTGGGGTTATCGTCGACAACCAGAAAATGAAGAGGAGTTGCTTGTTGTGTGGTATGCAGTGCTGAGGGCATTATAGCCTGCTGTCAGTATGCCGAGTGCGCAGCGCACGCTCGGTCAATTATGTTTGTTGCGCAGTAAATCCAGTGCATCTTTTTGAGTATCGCAGATGATCAGTCGCTTGTTAAGATACGTGCGGTTAAAAACTTCTTTGACGACATCTCTGATGCCGTAGAGGACCATTCGCCCGTTTTTTTCCTTGATGTCACTGTAGAGTGAAATAAGCGTTCCGATGCCCATACTGGAAATATATTCGACTTTTTCGAAATCAACCAGTATGTCGACATTGCCGGGAATAATCTGCTTTTCAATAGCGATCATAAGCTCATCGGATTTCTGACCATCCAGATTTCCGGCAATTTTGACGATGGCGTGGGAATTTCCAATCTTGTTCGTACACATAGAGGCCTCGGAAATTGATAAAAAAATATCATTTGATGGTTAAAAAAGTATATTTTTAAGATAAAAATTATTATATTCAATTACGACAAGAGCAGCAACTATAATTTTTTCAGGTAATGAATCTGCCCGAATAAATTAATAAAACCATTTTCGATGCTTATCTTGTCCGGCGTCCCACTTTTAAGAAATGAAACAAAACCCACATTCCGTCGGCATTTTTTCGATTTTATTCCGCATTCTGCTTGCGGCATTCCAAAATCAGCATTCCGAAATCCAAAATCGATTTACCTGCAATCACCGATCATGACAAACGGTGCCCGCTGCAGATGTCTGAATTATTATTGACGGAACGGCCTCTTTCCCCTATTATATCAACCGGCTGCTAGTGGTTAGTATGATGCATACCATCACAGCCCTGGTACCGGTGCGGTTGACAGCACATACCAAAAGGTGCCTGAAGCACAGCATTCCCGCATATTCTGAAGAGTATTCTTAGCAGCAGTATTATACGAGTCCATTCACAGGATCATTGTATTTTTAATCTCTTATGCGTAAATTCCCCGAAGCGTGCTTCGCGTACACAGAGTATTGATAAAAGATTTCGCGGGAAATTCAGTTGTCACCCTGAGCGAAGCGAAGGGTCTCTGGGGAACTATGCGAGATTCTTTACTTCGTTCAGAATGACTCCATAAATAGGCGATACCCCGCAGCTTGCTGCGGGGAAGTTCATTTAAAATATTTCGCACCCGGCAAGCTGTATAAAATAATTATACAAAGGAGCATGTATGGTTGAGAATAAACGCGAAAGCCCCCGTGTAGCAACAAACATAGAAATAAAGTTTCGGGAAACGGGCTCTTTTGTACGATCCTATATGATTAATGTGACGAATGGCGGTATTTTTTTGAAAACTGAAAAGCCTTTGATTATCGATGCCGAAGTTACGATGCACATACAGCTGCCTGATGATCAGGAGACTATGACGATTGAAGGCCGTGTGGTATGGACAAATACAAAATCAAAAGCTTTCCCTGCGGGCATGGGCATACAGTTCACTCAAATCAGGTCGGAGCATAAGGATAAAATAAAGGCTTTTGTCGATGCCAACCTCAAGGAAATAAAAAGTTCATCAATACTGTAATGACCATGCCGGCATTGAGTGTATAGCCTGGTACCGGCCTGGTGCTGTTGTACGCGTCAGCCCATAGTGGTCGTATGTGCACTTTATTCAGCCTGTCATGCTTCAGGGGAACGAAAATCAGCTGGAATGTGTGGCTTGTAACTGAATCTTAAGAAGCAGGTGTGCGTGTCATTTGCAAAAGGGGCCCCAAAAGTTGGTGTTGTAAGCGCTGGTGCGCTGGTGATCGCAAACATGATTGGTACGGGAGTTTTCACATCCCTTGGATTTCAGCTGGACGGCATCAAGCACCCGCTGTCAGTTCTGCTGCTGTGGGTTATCGGTGCTATTGCAGCGCTGTGTGGGGCCATGGCCTATGGCGAGCTCGGAGCTGCTATGCCCCGGTCGGGAGGCGAGTATCAGTATCTTTCAAAAGCATATCATCCGAGCGTAGGGTTTCTTTCCGGCTGGGTTTCAGTCTTTGTCGGCTTTCCTGCCCCTATCGCGCTTGCCGCCATGGCTTTTGGGGTTTATTTTTCAGGTGTTTTTCCAGTAGTCACGCCCCAGACGCTAGCCGTAACAGTACTTGTTGTGCTTACCCTGATTCAGTGCCTGGGCGTGAAAATCGGCACATCTTTTCAAAATATATTTTCCTCACTTAACATCATCCTGATACTGCTGTTAGTCGTAACCGGGCTTTTTTTTTCAGAGAAAAGCCTGCCGGTACCGCTCGCATTGGATGGTGGCGTTCTCAGGGATATTGCATCCCCAGCTTTTGCCGTCTCGCTGGTGTATGTTGCCTATGCATTTTCAGGCTGGAATGCCTCGGCCTACATCGCAGGCGAAATAGACCGGCCACAGAAAAATCTGCCGCTGTCATTATGTCTGGGAACGGCACTTGTGGCGGTGCTGTATCTGCTGCTTAATTATACGTTTCTGGCAACAGCAACGGTCAGCGAACTTGCCGGCCAGATAGATGTGGGCTATATTTGCGCAGGAAATATCTTCGGCCCCCGGGGCCGGGATATTGTTGGGTGCATCATTTCAGTGCTGCTGGTGTCGTCCATAAGCTCATTCATTTTTGTCGGCCCGCGTATCACTCAGGTGATCGGCGAAGACTACCCCCTCTTGCGGTTTTTCTCACGCCGTACCATGCGGGGCGTTCCTCTGGCTGCAATGCTGTTCCAATCCCTCATTAGCCTGGTGCTTATAACTACGTCAAAATTTGAAACGGTTCTTATCTATGTTGGTTTTGCCCTCAATTTATGCACGTTTTTGGCAGTGCTTGGAGTTTTCGTGTGCCGCAGGCGCTTTCCTGATATGCCACGGCCTTATAAAACCTGGGGCTATCCGGTGGTGCCGATTATTTTTCTGGTGATTATGGGATGGAATCTTGTTTACCTGCTTCTGGAGCGGCCTATAGCTTCGATAGCAGGTTTACTGACCATGCTTGTGGGGCTTGCTTTTTATTTTGCAAGCAGGGCTGTGACGCTACGCAATGATGCAGAGAAGGAAATCATATGAGCAAATTGAGAATATTGTTTCACATGGTGCTGCTTGTGCTGGCATCGGCAGTGGCTCTGCCCTGTGATGCGCAACCGGGGCTGCCCGGGGTAGCAGATAAAGCATCAGGGCTTGCGGCTTTTCCTGACGCAAAAGACCAGCGGCGCCCCGTCGAGCCCTACAATGATGTGGCTCTGTATATAGCAGGCATGCAACTTTCTGAAAAGTGCGGGCTGTACAGCCTGACAAAAAATCCCACATGGCAGCATTATGCTTCAGTCACCAATGACACCTGGGGCAGCTTTACGAAAACAAAAATAAAGAAAATATCCGATTGGGCGCAGGCTGAAATACCGGATATCAAAAGTGATTGCCGAACGCTTTTCTATCCTTTCAGCGGCCCTGATTTTCTTTACGCCCATTCGTTTTTCCCTCATGCCGACACCTATATTCTTTTAGGACTTGAGCCTGTGGGCAGTATTCCTGAACCCGAAAAGCTGCAGGGTGAAAAACTGGGGGCTTTTTTCAGGATGCTTGACAAATCCATATCCGATGCGCTGACCCTTAGCTTCTTCAGGACGAACGATATGGCCGATGAGATCAACCATCAGCTTATCACCGGGACGGTGCCGGTGCTCATGCTTTTTCTTGCTCGCACGGGTAACCATATACTGGATATTCGTTTTTTTGATCTGGATGATAATGCAACAATGCTCTATCGCGATGCCTGCCAAAAAACTGCCACCGATAAAAATGTTGCACGGGGAGCTGAATTGACCTTTAGAGGCAAAGGCGATGAGCGGCTGCGCAAACTTATTTATATAAGCGCCGATATTTCCAACAGGGGACTTGCCCATCGCCGGAATGTGCAGGCGTTTCTTGATTATCTTGAAAAGGGCCTGACTACCTATGTGAAATCAGCCTCATACCTGATGCACAAGAACTATTTTTCCAATATTCGCTCCCTCATACTGCAAAAAAGTTCCTCTGTTGTGCAGGATGATTCAGCCATACCCTACCGTTTTTTTGATAAAGGCGCCTGGGATATCCGGCTGTATGGCACATACTCAGGTCCCATAGATCTTTTTAAGGTACACCTTGAGAAGGACCTCAAGGATGCCTATGCCCGGGACTCGAAAAAACTCGGCTTCCGCCTCGGCTACGCCAACCAGTCAAATGTGCTGGTTGCCCGCAGGATATCGCAGCCGCAGCAGTGAACATGTGCGCAATGAAATTTTCTGCCCTTACAGTCGCCTGTTGTGCTCTGGCAATCGTACTTGGTGCCTGCGCCTCCGACAGACAGGCTCCTGTGCCTGCCCCTGTGCGGCCCCCGGCACGATGCTCCCTGGCACATGCCCGGGTGCCGGACACGCCCGATCTGCTGCCTGAACTGCTTGCCGCCCGGCCTGAAAAATTCAAGAATATTCTGGATAATCCAGCCACGTATGAGGTGCAGATACTCTATACCCAGATCAATAGGGATCGTGAAAACAGGCCTTCTTTCAAGCAGTATGCCTACCGGCTCAACTCCCGTAACTATTTCAATCCGGCAAGCCTGGTAAAGCTTCCCGTTCTGTGCTGTGCTCTGCAGAAGCTCAATCAGCTGAATGTACGGGGTCTTGATAAAAATACACATCTTACCATCGGCAGACAGCAGAGTTGCCAAACTGCTGTGGTGCAGGACCCGACCGCCCCCGGTGGCAGGGCAAGCATAGCGCACTATATAAAAAAGGTACTGCTGGTCAGCGACAATGATGCCTATAACCGCTTGTATGAATTTCTCGGCCAGCACTACATTCATGCAAACCTGCGTGCCAGTGGCTACCCCGATGTGCGCATTATCCGCCGTTTCTCCAACTGCGACTACTCTGAGAACCGGTTCACCAATCCGTTCTTTTTTTATAATGACATGAACCAGCCTGTCTATAGACAGCCGCAGCAGGTAAACCTTGAGCCCCTTGTCAATCCGCTGCCGAATTTGAAACGGGGCAGGGGCCATCTTGATTGCAGGGGCAGATACGTTGCTGAGCCTTTTGACTATACCTACTCCAACAACCTGAGCCTTGCCGATGCAAACAGCATGCTCATGGCGGTTATGTTCCCCGAAGCTGCGCCCCTAAAACAGCGTTTCGCCCTGAAACCTGATGATTATCGCTTTGTTTATCGCTATCTGTGTATGCTGCCCGGAGAGTCGGACATACCGGCCTATGCTGCTGATGGAAAATATCCCGACAACCACAAGAAGTATTTTGTTTTTGGCGATGCATACGGCTCCCGTTCTGATATGCGTTCAGGCCCTGTTCGGAGCTTTAATATCGTCGGCAAATCCGATGGGTATCTCTCGGATTGCGCCTATATTGTCGATTTTGAGTGCAGGGTTGAATTTTTCCTGAGCGCGGTCATTTATGTCAACAGCGATCAGGTACTCAAGGACGGCAGGTATGAGTATGACTCGGTTGGGATGCCTTTTCTTGCTGAGCTTGGCAGAACAGTATATGAATATGAGCTTGCCCGAAGACGTGAGTTCGCTCCAGACCTTTCCACGTTTAAACTTTGCAAATAAGCAATATTTTTAATAATAACAAATTATTTATAATTATTTTTACTCCTATTTTTAGAGGATTTTAAGTTGACATGACCGGCGATGGTGGCCTATACTGTTTGAAATTTTAAGCCAAGCATGCAACCATCTGATTGTGCTTGTGAAAGTCTGAAACCCCCACTGGTTGCGGTAGTGCCTCAGGGGCTGTACATTCTGAAAGACTTAATCAAGAGAAACGGGAGTGTTGGTGCATACAGGAAGAACGTGCTTCAGGATTTCTGCATGGCAGTCTGTCCGGTGCATGAAGTTGCCGGTCATTATGCTGCTGCTTGCTTTTGTAGCCTTTACGGCTTCAGCGGCGGAGGCTCGCCAGAAAACTACCGTTGCGAAGAAATCCACCATTAAGAAACCTGCCGCAGCCACTAAGTATAATGCAAAAAAATCCGTCAGGATTAAGAATTCCGAACTTCCTGCGTTATCCCCGAAAATCTTTGCTGCAAACAAAAAACCGGCATCAGGTGAGTCTTTAATCAACTCAGCTGATGACCGTCATCTCAGAAGCGAGCTTGAAAGGTATCTCGGCACCCGGTATAAACGGGGCGGCACCGGCGGCGACGGGTTTGACTGCTCGGGGTTTGCCCGCAGCATGTACCGGAAACTTTTTGGTGTTGACCTGCCTCATAATGCACAGTCGCAGTTCCAGCTTCCCATGTTTGCAAAGCTCAATGAAAATGCTCTTAAAACAGGCGACCTCGTTTTCTTTGCTTCTACGGCAAAAAAGAAGAGAATCAATCATGTGGGGATTTATCTTGACGACGGCCAATTCATCCATGCCCAGTCAAACAGCGGCATCGTCATATCAAGCATTGACGAAGAGCACTGGCGCAACCGCCTGGTATCGGCAAAACGGCTGGAAAACAAGGATGGGTTGAAGCCCGGAGCTTTTGATGGGTTTTCCGATAGTGAGGATGAGCAGG
>CAYNVA010000587.1:0-2092 GCA_964400575.1 uncultured Thermodesulfobacteriota bacterium
CCGCGCTGCCGGGAGGCCGCTGCCGGGGTATGCGGCGGCTGGGCGCTGCTGCGCTCTATCTGCTGCGGAACAGGCTGGGGCTGCGCTGCCGCAGGCAGTGAGTATTTTTTTACCGGCCGGGCAACAGCATCCTGCGCACCATGAGCAGCCGCGGGAGCTGGTGCCTGAGCCGGCACCGCGGCAACTGCCGGCTGCTGAACGCTCACGCGCCCGGCGCTGGAAGGGGCTGCCGCGCCCGGCACGGTTTTAAGCTGTGGAACCGGCGCTGCCAGTTCAGCAGCTTTCTCCCCGCCCTGCTGCAAATACCACAGTGCTGCGCCGCCGAGTACGAGTAAAAGCGCGGCGCCCGCTATAACGCCCGGTTTCCACGAGCGCAGTGCTCCGCGATCTTCGACAATGTGTCCGCCGGCTGCATCATCCGCTTTTTCATAGAACTCTTCTGCAGCAGCCGAAGGCTGCGGCGCGCCGGGAAAAGCGCTGAAGCCGGCCTTCTGCTTGTCTCTCTCTAACTGTCTCAGAGCCTTTTCAATGAGGCTCATAATCTTTCCCTAACCCGGACCAACCGGAACCAATGTTGACAAAGTCGTAAAAAGTCCCCAGCTGTCATTGCGAGGAGTGAAACGACGAAGCAATCCCATGGAGTTTCAAAAGGTTGTGAGATTGCCACGCTTCGCTCGCAATGACAAATTGTTCATTTTTCAACTTTTAACGACGTCATCAAAGTTAATTGCAAAGACTAAAAAAGAAACAAAGAAGATTGAATTTGGAACTCGATTCGACTGAGACCTGCGACGAGCTCAGGTCGAGTCGCTCATCGCAGGCAGGAACTCACAAAGGTAAAAACAATAATTTCCTGATTTCTTGAGTTCCAGATTTTTAATTTTTCACATCTCAAGATGCGGCACTTGATCACCATACACCATGCGGTAGAATGCCATCCTGGTATTGCAGCCAATAATACCGTCTACCGTGAGGCCGTATTGTGCCTGAAGTGCTTTGACCGCTTTTTCCATCTGACTGTCAAAAACATCAGTAAAAGGCTCCTGCAGGGAAAAGTTGTTTGCGTTCAATGTTTCTTTCAGCAGGATAACCTGCTGGTGCACATCCCCGCGCTGCAGCCGCGGCGGCAGGCTCATAAACTCTTGCCATACATAAAAAGCTTTTCCTGTCCATTGTTCATGAAGCTTCTCAAGCGCAAGAGATACTCTGCCATGCCGGGGATCAAGCAGGATGGCCTGATCATTTTTAATGCCGGCAAGAACCACATAGCGATACACGGGATCACTCACCAGAATAATACAGGGGTAATCAAGCCGCTTGATCTGCTCAAGCGTTGTATCCAGAGGAGTTACCGCAAGGCCGAAGATCTGCGCCACATCACTAAAGCTGAAGGACGCGGATGCGCTGCGTTTTTGCAGCTCCTGCATCAGTTGTTCCCGCGGGACATCCCAGAGCACCAGCAGGGTAGCAAGTGCTTCCGGAGCACATTCACTGACCCGGTCCTGGCGCAGGACCCCATCGCTGTCAAACGCGCCGCTGCGGGTAGCACTCACCTGCTTGACAGCCGTTTCCAACACGGGGACTGCTGCGGCAGCAGGTTTTGGGGCAGCTGCCGGAGGGGCAGCTGCGAGCAGTGCATCAGGCAGCTTTACCCGTGCATAATGAACCCCGGCGCGGGCATCCCCGGTGAATTGCCCTATCCATCGCTGCGGAATATCCAGTTTTAAAGGTGCCAGCATTCCCAGAAAAAGTGCGCTGATGATAATCCCGAGGGTAAGCGTATAGACCGCATTGACTCTCATTGACACGGCAGGCACTCGTTCTATAGAAGAATTTTTTATAGCCTCCTGCACCATCCTGCCGGTAATGTTTTTTTTCTGCGCAACATACCCGGCAAGCAGCGCCTTATCGCAGATAAGGTTAATGGTGCGCGGGAGCCCGCCGGAAGAATGGGAGATCTTATCCAGGGACCGGCGGGTAAAGGTTATGCTGCCGTTAGACCCGGCTTTCACCAGACGGTGGTAGATGTAATGACTGACATCTGTTCTGGTTAAAGGCTTCAAATAAGCCCATATCGCAATGCGCTGGTACA
>CAYNVA010000588.1:0-1870 GCA_964400575.1 uncultured Thermodesulfobacteriota bacterium
CGGAGATGCCCCCGAGGGAGCTGATTCTGGAATGCCTTGAAGCAGCCTCATGGGCCCCTAACCCCACAAGTCAGCAGCCCTGGCAGTTTATCGTGCTTGCGGGTGGTCCGCTGCAAGCGGTTTGCCGCGCCATCAAGGAAAATTTTAAGCTTGCGCCCGCCACGCAGCAGGTTCCCATCAGTGCAGCAACGCAGGAGATGCTTGCAAAGCGCAAGCAGGAAAATTTTTCCCACATGCTTGCGTTTCTCAAGGAGCATGCTTACAACATGCAGTCAGCCGCAGACGGCAACTTCACCTTTCACGGCGCGCCGATGGGCATCATTTTCGGCGTCTATCCCTGGAAGGACCAGAACTATTTAAAAGCAACCGTGGCGGCCATGCAGAATTTCATGCTTGCCGCCTCGAGCCGCGGCCTTGGCACCTGCTGGATGAACGCAATATCCATCTGCCAGGAGCATATCAAGCGGGAGCTTGCCCTTGAGGATGAACTGATTCTGGTTGACGGCATCGCCGTGGGCTATCCCGACCCCGATTCGCCCATCAACAATATCCCGCGCGATCGCCTGCCCATCGAGGCGGTGGTGCGGTGGATGGATACATAATGTTGCAAAGAAATGCCGGACACGCTGCGCTTTGTCCGGCTTACGGGTGCTTTATTTTGTTTTGTAGAGACAATTCATGAATTGTCTCTACGGAAGAAATAACCCTCCCGTAGGATTTACGCGGCAGCTGTTGATAATGGCTTGATGGTTTTAATAATGTTTGTCTCGGTTTGTTGTGCAAAAAACAGATCCCACCGCAGTTGAACATTCATCCAGAAGTCGGCTGACATATTAAAATATCGCGCCAGCCGAAGCGCCGTGCTGGGCGTGATCCCTCTGTGGCCGTTGACAATATCCTTGATACGCTGATAGGGCACATGAATGGCATCAGCCAGCTCGCGCTGCGTAACTCCTAGCGGTTTAAGAAACTCCTCTAAAAGCATTTCGCCGGGATGAGTCGGCTCTCGATGTGTTGGTATGCGCACCATATCTGTCTAGCTCCTTACACTAAAGGTATTAGCGATAATCAACAATCTCAACTTCATCAGGACCAAGCGTGGTCCACGTAAAACAAATTCGATACTGCTCATTGATGCGGATACTATACTGCCCTTGTCGATTCCCCCTGAGGAGTTCCAATTGATTGCCTGGGGGAATAGTCAGTTCCAGAAGCGCTGTAACAGAATCCAATTGGTCGAGCTTTCGGGCACATGCTTTCCATAATACCACCGGACAGGTTTTTCGAGCTTCTTTGGTGTTTTTGCCGTTAAAAACATCTTCTGCTCCGGCATTTTTGAATGATTGTATCATGGATACATAATAACACGGATAGCATGCTAAAAGCAATCAGCCCGCAAGAATTGGCAAACAGAATTATCAAATGTGAGCTCCTTAGCTGTTTGAGGGCTATGTACAAATCATATTTCATTATGTTATCCTTTGCCCAGTCGAGACCGGGCTGGCAGGAATATAAAGATAAAAAGGCATAATTATGAAAACATTCGGCACGATTGTTCATGTTGATCTGACGACGAAAAAAAACAGGCCGTACTAATCCGCCGCTGCGGAGTGTCCGGAAATAACATTGTGCAGACATTTCCGCAGTAGCTGTTGCTAAGAGCTTGATTGATTTAATGAAGTAGTTTTGAGATAGGGTGCATATTGGACGCGGGCTATTGTGCGCCAAGGCTAGTAGGCTGTCACAATTATTTTTGTATCCACCCCACCCAGCCTCCCCTGTCCAGGGGAGGTACTGTTTTAGTTCTGCAACAGGCGTAGATGCCTCTTTGCATTCCCCTCCTAGTCAGGAGGGGTTGGGGGAGGTTGAT
>CAYNVA010000589.1:0-3566 GCA_964400575.1 uncultured Thermodesulfobacteriota bacterium
TCTATACAAGCAAAACGAAAACATGCGACCGCTACGCGCCGTTCCCGGCAAGAAGGTCAAGCGGGCTTTTAGGCGCGTTTGTCATAGTGCGCATCACATGGGTATAAATCATTGTTGTCTCCAGGTTTTTATGGCCCAGCAGGTCCTGCACTTCCCGAATATTCACCCCGTTCATAAGCAGATGCGTGGCAAAGCTGTGCCGCAGGGTGTGCACGCTTGCAGGCTTTATAATACCGGCCTTGCGCACCGCCAGGGCCACGGCTTTCTGAATCGTAGTGGGGCTTATATGATGCCGCAGCATTTTGCCGGAACGCGGATCAATTGACAGCTTTGAGGAAGGAAACACCCACTGCCAGCCCCATTTTTTTGGTGCATTGGGATATTTACGATCAAGGCTGCCAGGCAGCAGCACCTCGCCATAGCCTGCCGCAAGGTCCTGTTCATGGAGTTTTTTTACCTCTTCAAGATGTGGAAGCAAAACCGGTTTCACCGCCGCCGGCAGCATGGTTGAGCGGTCCTTGTCGCCTTTGCCGCTGCGAATAAATATCATGCCCGCCTCAAAGTCGACATCCTGCACCCGCAACCGTACCGCTTCCATGAGGCGCATGCCCGTGCCGTACACGACCTGCACATACAGCCGGTCTTTGCCTGTGGCAGCCTCAATAAGTCTTCGAATTTCATCAACCGATAAAACCACCGGCAGCTTCACCCCTCGCTTCGCACGCACAGCCTTGTCAACATCGGTCAGTTCAATATTTAAAATCTCACGGCATAAAAATAGCAGCGCATTAAATGCCTGATTCTGCGTTGAAGACGCAACCCGCTGCCGCATGGCAAGATGGCTCAAAAAATCCCTGATATGTACCGACTGTATGGCTGGCGCCGCTCCGACACCCGTTTCAGCAAGCCAGGCATAAAAACGCCTGCACCATTCCACATATGTTTGCTCCGTGCTGTAGGAATAATGCCGCAGCCTCATAGCCTCCCGAATTTTTCCTTCAACGGTTTTAAATTCAAGACCGTTGGCGTATGCTGCCTGCGCCGCTTCAGGCAATACTTTTGCCCCGTCACCTGCGCGGAAATTATCAATATACAGCCGCACGGCATTTTCAGCCTGCTTGATCTGCCAGTCCTGCAAGTCGTTATTTTTTTTCAGAAAATCGACAAACTGGATTAATGCAGTGTCGGTTTTTGTAAAAGCATTATTATTGAGAAATGCGAGAAATTTACTTGCCCACCGGGCACAAAAAGGAATCTGGTTATCGGGAACAATCCTTCTTGTTCGCATAAATTCCTGAAATTCGGGTAGCACGGTATTTTCTGCCATTCTGCCAAATCTCCCATGATATATAGAACTCTGTATATCATGTTATTACCAATAAAAAATAGAGTATTCAATAATTTATTTGACAATATTAATATAATTTGAAATAAGCGTCTTAGGCTGAAGTCGGAAATTACAGAGTTCTATATATTAATTGTTAGCTTCAGTTGAATAAAAATTGTGGGGAAGCCAAATTATGATTTTTGTTTTAATTATTCTTATTGTCATAATAGTAATACTTGCATGTCTAATCAAATTGATGCTTAACAAAAAAATCCCATACGCAATAAGGGGGGGTATGCCTGGTTTTTTCATATGGGCTTTAGAATGGGGCATCCCGAATCCTAGCGGCCCCGGGCCAAGTCTTACAAAAGCAGTTTGCGATTTTTTAGGCATCTATCCAAAACATGGAACAGACCTATTGTGGCTCCTATCATTCTTATTGTTTGTATGTCCAGGTGTATTTATTGGGATTTTTATTGATGTTTACAAGATTCGAAAATTAGAATTGGAAAATAAAAAACTTCAGAGCTAACATGCGCATACACTCTGACCGCCACTTCGCTGCGCTACGTGGCGGCAGGTGATGCGCGGCGTTCGATAGAAGATTGATAATATGAAAAGAACCATAATCATTTTGGGCTTATTTTTGATATACGTCTTCGGAGTCTCTTCTGTATTGAATTTGCCGTTTCCAGATACACCAACTTTTCTTGCCTCCTTGTTTACTAAAAAAAGCCAGGCTAATCTTGCTTGGATGATAACACATCAAAAAATTGTTGTGCTGCTTGTTGGAGGCATAGTTACATACATCCTTTTTCGGTATGATAGAAACAAAGCACAGATAAATGCTATATTTATCGGGGTTATGGCGGCTGTATGGGGGGTTGCTTACAAATGTGTATTTTGTTACCTCTATGATCTTTCCTATAAAAGCATTGTAATGCACCCTTGGATAGAATACACCGATTATCTGGTAATTGGGTTAACAATTCCAATTTTTGCTATGATCATGAATAGATCATCGCAGCGGATAAAGACACCATCGAACAATCCACTTCAGCCGACCGCTTCCAGCGGCGGCTGACCTTATCGTTATGTGTGGAAATATAGAACAGAGAATCGAAAACATTTTGCCGCTATTCTACTAAGAAAGAGGCGAATTATGATTGTAATCCGAAAGATACTCATCTCGGTAATTGCCACCGGCTACTTGCTGTTTTCAACAGGATGTGTAAACAAATTCAAAGGAGATTTTCGTTTCAAAAATGAATCAACAAATGGTATCTGGGTCGAAGATACTGTTTGTTTTGAGTCTAATCCTCCTTGTGGTTATTTATCACCTGGTGCAGGTGCAAGTAGTAGTTTGTGTCAACGAATGCCTATACCGGATGAATGTATATTAACTTGGCGGTACACCAAAATTGTTAACGACCAATGGGTTCACCAACCTTACACAACATCTAAAATTAGTTTGCAAAATACCCCAAAAGACTTTTCTGGAGAAATTGAATTTGTTTTTCTTCCTGATTATACATGGTTTGTAAAATTTAATAATAAATAACTCAACACATAACATATCATTTAAGCCGACCCGTTACACGGTGTCGGCAGTGGTTTAGCTCTTGGCGGGCGGCTTAATTTATCGTTAGGGCATACATAAATAAAATTTTAAATCGCAAGGCCGTGGCCTTATTTGAAGCAGACACAGCAAAAAATTGCTTTAAGGAGTGAAAAATGTTTACGCCGTCAGTAATAGCCGCTTCTGCCTTGGACAGAGACCAAACAATGGCAACGCTCGTGACCGCGTTCACAGCGGACCCCTTAATTCGCTGGCTGTTCCCCGATGCACACCGTTTCCTCAAATACTTTCCCCAATTCAATAACTACTTTGCCGGGAGCGCTTTTGACCACAATTCTGCATATCGCACCGACGACTTCGGCGCCACAGCGCTGTGGCTTCCACCCGGTGCAGGCCCTGACGAGGAGGCGCTTGGTGCTGTCATCGCGGAAGGCGTAGATGGAGGCCGCCAGGAGGAAGTTTTCGCAGTGTTTGAACAGGTTAAGGCTTCGCATCCAGGGGTGGCTCATTGGTACCTGTCCGTTATCGGTGTTGACCCCTTGCAACAAGGCAAGGGTTATGGCTCTGCTCTCCTCGCGCATGGCCTTGCAGTATGCGATCGCAGCCACATCGCGGCTTACCTTGAGGCAACCAAACCAGCGAACATACCATTCTACAAAC
>CAYNVA010000590.1:0-6894 GCA_964400575.1 uncultured Thermodesulfobacteriota bacterium
GAACAAGCGAGGTTTTATTCATGACCACGAGCCGGTCGGCGCCCGCAACCTCCACTCCCTGGTTAAATGAGCGGTCGATGGTTCCAAGCAGGCTGAACAAAAACAGCGCCACGGCAAAAGACCCCATGGTCAGGGCCGAGCGGGTTTTTTTGCGCAGCAGGTTGGCCACAAGCAGGGGAAAGAATTTGAAAATAATCATTGCGGTTTTTTGCCCTCGATGAGGACTCCTTTATCAAGATGCAGCACCGTGCCGGCGCGCTCTGCCGCGCGCGGGTCATGGGTTACCATGAGAATGGTCTTGCGGTGTACTGTGGAAAGCTCTTCAAGCAGGTTGAGGATTTCATCGGCGCTGTTGCGGTCGAGGTCGCCTGTGGGCTCGTCACATAAAAGAAACGTGGGATCGGCCACGATCGCCCGGGCAATGGAAACGCGCTGCTCCTGGCCGCCCGAGAGCTGACGGGGATAATGAAACTTGCGCTCGGTAAGGTTAACCGCGCTGAGGGCCATCTCAACATGCTGCCTGCGCTCGGCCTTGGTGAGGCTGGTGAGCAGCAGCGGCATCTCCACATTTTGAAACGCCGTAAGCACGGGGATGAGGTTGTACATCTGGAATATGAAGCCGACATGCCGGGCACGCCATGTCGTGAGCTTCGGGCCCGACATATGCGTCACCTCGTCTCCCGCCACGGTGATGCTGCCGGCCGAGGGCACATCAAGCCCGCCGAGCAGATTCAAAAGGGTGGTCTTGCCCGAGCCGCTGGGGCCCATGAATGCGACAAACTCGCCTTCCTCCACGTCAAGGTTCAGCCCCTGCAGGACGTGAATCTCCTCGCCGCCGCGGACGTATTTTTTATCGAGATTGCGGACCTGAATGAGGCCCTGTGAATTTTCCAGTGCGTCTACGCTGACCATAGGCTTCTTGCAAGGTGGACAGCGCGGCACGACCGCGCCTCCGGGGAAACATGTTTTTAACAGTTAGAAAAGAATCCAGTCTGCCGCGGCGGACTGTAGTGAGAATTCAGAATACAAGACACATAGGCCCCTGAAACCAGGCTCCTGGTTTGTATGCCCCTGAGGGCGGCTATTGTTTTTTTATTTCCGCCCGCATGCCGTCCTGAATCGGCTGCAGTGAGCTGCTGACAATGATCTCGTCACCGGCGGCAACGCCTTCGGTTATCTCAATGTCGTTTTCAAACACCTCTCCGGTCTTGACGGGATGGCGGATGGCGCGGCCCTTCTTGAAAAGATAGACAGCCTGTTTGCCGTCTTCATCCTGAACGCCGGAGCGCCGCACCACAATAATATTGCCCCTGCCTTTTTCTTGTTTGCTCAGGAATGAAACCTTTACGCCCATATCAGGCAGGATTTTCGGATCCAGCACGTCGAATGAGATGCGCACCTTAATCGTGGCCTTCTGCCGGTCGGCGGTGGGTATGATGGTGCGCACGGTTGCGGGGATATGCCAGTCGGGATAGGCGTCAAGTGTCGCATCGACTTTTTGCCCGTTACTCACCTTGGCAAGATAGGATTCATTGACATCTACCTCGACTTCAAGTGACAGCATGTCGACGATAGTGGAAATGCCCGTGCGGGTAAATCCGCCGCCGGCTGATATGGGAGAAACCATTTCACCGATTTGGGCATCCTTCGACACGGCAACGCCTGAAAAAGGGGCGCGCACAATGCAGTTTTCAATGTCGGTGAGCGCCATTTCCCGTCGGGCCTGTGCAGCAGTGATCTGCGCCTGCGTCATGGCCAGGCGCGCTTTCAGGCCGTCGACGACGGCCTGCGTTTTGTCAAAATCAGTATTGCTGGCAACGCCGTTTTTATGCAGGTTGGTGATGCGCTTAAGCGATCGCTCGCCATCGGCAATATTGACCATGATTTCCGCTATGGTGGCTCTGGCCACCGCAAGGTCGGCCTCGGCCGCTTTGAGCCGCGCATCGGCGTCCGAGCTGTCGATCTTTGCAAGCACCTGGCCCTGCTCGACATGCATGCCCTCTTCAACCAGAAGCTCCTGCACCCGGCCCGTGATTTTGGCCGCCACGGTAGCGCGGCGGCGCGGCGTGACATAGCCGCTTGCATTGAGCATGGAGGCGCCTTCCGAAGCGCTTATGGAGCGGGCGGGGGATATTTCCACAACAGTCGTTTTGCCTGAGAACAGAAAGGCGACAAGCCCCACTGCCACCACGGCACCGGCAGCAATGAACAATTTTGTCCTTTTGCCGGGGTCGGAGCGGTTGCGCGACTGCTGATCTATCTTAAGGGCTGCAAGATCATAGGGTTTTGACTCGGCCATCTTTTTCCCATCCTCATGTTTATACGGCTTTGGTCTTGTATCGCGTCATCATGTCCCAAATTATGCGAAATTTCAAGTACTTTCTCCTGAGGGCCGCGCCGGCGGGCATTTCTGTTGACACGTGCAGGGGGGCATCCTATGATGGTCAAAACCGCCGGAACACCCCCCCCGAAACGGGCGATTGCTGTATTAAACACGCATACGGGTATAAGGATGCAGACCGCAGCTCTGCCGTCACTGGGCAGAAAGTTCAAAAATTTGAAGCGGACCATCACGATCAGGCAGAAGCTGTGGATCGGCTCCAGCCTGATCATCGTGTCAGTGCTCATCATCAGCCTGTACGCCATTATCCAGCTGCGGCAGCTTGATACCCTCATCACCACGGCCGTCACAATTGATGCAAAAATACTGCGCGGTTCGGAAAACCTCAAAAGCTTTCTGCTCGTGCAGATGGGCCATGAACGCAAGTTCATCATCACGGGCGACGCTGATTTCAGGCAGCTCTTTAATGAAAATACCCGTGATTTCCGGGCCACGCTCACTGCAATGGAAACGATTGCGGAAAATGAAGACGTGCGCAGCCTCATAGCACGGGTTAAAACTGCCTATGAAAATTATCTGAACCTTGCCAGAGCCGGGTTTTCCCAAGACGAACATGGACCCGAAGCCGCACACCAGCTTCGGCAGAAAGTCGAAGCCGAACTTAATGACAGTCTGGACGATCTCTATGATATGGCCCAGCAGGTGCTCAACCGCAAAATGCTGCGCTCCCAGGAAATCAGCTCGGGCGACACGCGGCTTGCTGTGCTGATTTCCCTTATTGCGGCGCTGTTCGGCATGCTCTTCGCGCTGCTCATCGCCCGCTCCATCTACACGCCCCTTCGCCGCCTGAAAGAAGCCACGCATTATATTTCCCGCGGCGATTTCAGCAAGAAGATCGACATAGCCCGGCAGGACGAAATCGGCGAGCTTTCAGACTCCTTCAACCTGATGTGCGACCGGCTGCTTGAGCTTGACCGCCTCAAATCCGATTTCATCTCCAATATCACCCACGATCTCAAAACGCCCCTTGCCTCCATTACGGAGGCAAACCAGCTCATGCTGGATGGAGCGGCCGGAGTGACTTCACCCCGGCAGCAGCACCTGCTCGGGATCATCCGGGAGGATTCAGCCAGGCTAACGCGCCTCATCTCCTCGGTGATCGATCTTGCCAAAATGGAGTCCGGCATTCTCAACTATGACCTGCTGCCCACAGACATCTGCCTGCTCACGCTTGAGGCCGTAGAATCGGTGCGGTTTCTGGCCTCCAGCAAGCAGATTTCCATTGCTTTTCAGCCCGACAGGAGCCTGCCCCAGCTGCTGATCGATGACGATAAAATGAGACAGGCATTGATAAACCTCGTGAGCAATGCTATAAAGTTCACTCCCGCCGGTGGTACGGTAATGGTCAGCATCGCGCGCACGGACAAGCATCCCGCGGAGTTTGCCTCACGCCAGGCTGCCATGATCTCCATTACCGACACGGGTGTGGGCATCGTCGACGCTGACCTGCCGCGCATTTTTGAAAAATTTTTCCGGGGCAGCGCAGGGAGCGTTGGCAAGGGCTCGGGCCTGGGGCTCACCATCGCCCACCACATCGTGCAGGCCCATGGCGGGCTTATCTGGGCTGAAAGCATACCGGGCAGCGGCAGCACGTTTTATGTGTTGCTGCCCATTGATCATAAAGACGTGCCTGCCCCTGATGCCGCAACGCTTGCCCGCAGCGATCTTGAGCAGTATTTCACAAGGAGAATGAAGTGAAGGAAGCAGTGCGAAGGCTTGTAAAGCATGTGTGTATCTGTGCGCTTGTCTCAGGGCTCTCGGGCCTCGGGTGCGCGGGAATCCAGCAGCGCGAACAAAAAATGTCAGGGGAGCTGTGCGCGGTAAAACAGCAGTTTGCCGGCGGCCAGTACCGGCAGTCGCTGCAGGGCTGCAGGACGATTATGGACAGCAGGCCCGGCTGCCCGCCCCTTGACGGGGCGCTGTACTACGCAGCGCTCAACAGCCTGCGCATGGACCCCGGTGAGATCGGCAGGCTGCAGGCAGGTCAGTATTTCAAGCGTCTTGTTGACGAATGCCCCACAAGCTCCCTGCGGCCAGAGGCCGAGGCATGGCTTGCAGCCCTGAAGCCGTCGCCTGACAAGGCCGAAAATGGACATGCGCAGCCAGGCGTTGACCCCGGCTCGACACTGCCCGGCCATGAAGGCAGCCTGCAGCATAACGGGCTTAAAAAGAAAGATCAGGAAATCAAGCGGCTGCGCAGCGAAATCGTGCGCCTGAACCGCGAGATTGATATGCTCAAAAATGTCGACGTGCAGCTGCACCAGCAAAAAAAGGATTTCGATAATGGCCCAGACGAAGGAAAAGATACTCGTCCTTGACGACGAGCCCCATATTCTTGACCTCATCCAGATGCGCCTGGAGTCGCAGGGCTATGAGGTAATGACCGCCACAACCGGCGATGAGGCCCTGGCAAAGGCCCGCAGTACGGTTGTGGACATGGCCATTCTCGACCTGATGCTGGGCGCCGGCCCCGACGGCATTCAGGTGATGGAGCAGCTGCTGCTCATCAATCCCCACGTGCCGGTCATCATTCTCACCGCCCACGGCACCATCAACAATGCTGTCGAGGCCATGAGCCGCGGCGCCTACTGCTATCTGACCAAGCCCTATAAGCCCGAAGAGCTGGGCCTGCATGTCAAAAACGCCCTTGAGAAGCGCCGCCTCACAATCGAGATCGCTACGCTTAAGCACATGCTTGAAGAGCGCTCGCAGGAAAAAAACATTATCGCCCACAGCCCCCGGATGCGGGAAATCATCAGGCAGGTGCAGCAGGCCGCGCAGACCGACGCCACGATCGCCCTTTATGGCGAGAGCGGCACAGGCAAGGAGCTGATCGCAGAGATTATCCACCTGCGCAGCAAGCGGGCAACAGGCCCCTTCGTGCCGGTCAACTGCGGGGCCCTGCCCGAGGGGCTCCTTGAAAACGAGCTGTTTGGTCATATGCGGGGCGCCTATACCGATGCGCGCGAATCGCGCATGGGCCTGTTTGCCCAGGCGGAAAAGGGCACCATCTTTCTGGACGAGATCGGCAACACGAGCCCTGCGCTGCAGGTAAAGCTGCTGCGGGTGCTGCAGGAGCGGGAGCTGCGGCCCCTGGGCGGCGATCGTTCGATTAAAGTTGACGTGCGCGTGATCGTTGCTTCAAACAAGGATTTGCAGAAGGCCGTGGAGCGGGGCGAGTTCCGCGACGATTTGTTTTACCGCGTCCACGTCATTCCCATCTACCTGCCGCCCCTGCGGGAGCGCCGGGAAGACATACCGCTTCTTGCCGACCACTTCTTGAAGCACTTCAACAAAAGCGTGGGCAAAGAGATCAAGGGCTTCACCCCGTCTGCCATACAGCGCATGATGCTCTACCCCTGGCCCGGCAATATCCGCGAGCTGAAAAACACGCTCGAGCGCGCAGTCGTCCTCACCATGCACGATGTCATCGATGTTCCTGATCTTATCCCCCTTGCCTCCATGCAGGAGGTGGCAGCCACCGCCACCGCAGCGCCCAGTCTCTCGGTAACCTATGAAGATGCCAAGCAGGATTTCGAGAAAAGTTACCTTGAGCACCTGTTGCGGCAGACGCAGGGCAATGTGACCAATGCCGCTAAAACCGCTGACCGCTACCGCGGAGATTTATACCGCCTGATGAAAAAGTACGGTTTGAAGTCGGAAGATTTCAAGTAGGGGCACGATGCATCGTGCCCCTATCGGGGAACCCCCAACCTTTGAAATGAATGGTTTTCTTGTAGGGGCGGTTCGCGAACCGCCCCGGCGGGGAATGTAAAATTTTTGGGCATCCTTTGCTTTGCCCAACCTGTTGCACAACTTTTTGAATGATCTTCTATGACCGAGCGCAAAAAACTGTATCTCATTGATGTGAGCGGGTATTATTACCGGGCGTTTTTCGCCCTGCCCCCGCTGTCGACCTCCGAGGGCCTGCCCACCAATGCCATCTACGGCTTTACGACCATGCTGCAGAAATTGCTCAAGGAACAGAAGCCCGACTATCTGGCGGCGGTGCTCGACTGCCCGGAGCCCACCTTCCGGCATGAGGTCTATCAGGATTACAAGGCCCACCGCCCTAAAATGCCCGATGAGCTTTCAGCCCAGATTCCCCACATGAAGGATGTCATTACGGCATTCAGCATCGCATCGGTTGAAAAGCCGGGCTTTGAAGCCGACGACGTGATCGGCACGCTTGCCCGGCAGGCTGAGGCGGACGGCCTGGACGTGGTTATTATCTCAGGCGACAAGGACATGTGCCAGCTTGTAAGCGACCGCATCACCCTGCTTGACACCATGCGCGGCACCGTGACCGGCGCTGATAAGGTGCAGGAGAAATATGGCGTGCCGCCGGAAAAGATTATCGAGATATTCAGCCTTATGGGCGACAAGAGCGACAATGTGCCCGGCGTGCCCGGCATCGGCGAGAAGACCGCAGCCGAGCTTATCGGGGCCTACGGCAGCCTTGACGGCGTGTACGAGAACCTTGAAAAGATAAC
>CAYNVA010000591.1:0-4782 GCA_964400575.1 uncultured Thermodesulfobacteriota bacterium
GGTGGTTGGGCCGACGGGTTCAGGTAAAACAACAACGCTGCACGCGCTTTTAGGACACATCAACAGGACTAATTTAAAAATATGGACCGCAGAAGATCCCGTGGAAATAACGCAGCCCGGACTGCAGCAGGTGCAGGTCCATCCCGGCATCGGCTTTGATTTTGCCGCGGCCCTCCGGTCATTTCTGCGCGCCGACCCCGACGTCATTCTGATCGGTGAAATGCGCGATAAGGAAACGTCGCACATCGGCGTTGAAGCCTCCCTCACCGGCCATCTGGTCTTTTCGACCCTGCACACGAATTCGGCCCCGGAAACCATTACGCGCCTTTTGGGCCTTGAGCTTGATCCCATGGATTTTGCCGACGCGCTACTCGGGGTGCTTGCCCAGCGCCTGCTGCGCACTCTGTGCCCCGACTGCAAGGAGCCTTACAGCCCTTCGGCCGAGGAGATCGAACAGCTGCAGCATATGTATGGTGGGCCGCGGGAGCAGTTCGCTGAGCTTCTGAAAAGCATGGGAGAGCTGAAGCTGTACCGGCCTCGGGACGGCGGCTGCGACAAGTGCACTAAATCGGGGTACAAGGGCCGCACGGGTATCCACGAGCTGCTGGTGGCCTCGCCGGAGATGAAAGACCTTGTCGCCAGAAACTCTACTATCAAGGAAATTCGAGGTCTTGCCGTCAAGGAAGGTATGACGACGCTTATGCAGGACGGCATCTTGAAGATATTGAAAGGGCAGTCCGATATCTTCCAGCTGCGCAAGGTCGTGGCGGAATGATGTGATACCATACTCGTTTCATTCAACGGGAATTGGAACGGGAATTGGGGCCAAATTCTTTATTTTGACAGTAGATGGGTTTTTTATGAGCCTTTTGTCAGGATAAAGAGTTGACCCCACATTTTTTTTGACACCCCATTTTCTGCGATTGTACGACACAACTCACCTGAAGGAGGTTTGCCATGAATACAGTGCTTCGCGTGAATATGACCGATATGAGCTGCCGGTATGAAACTCTTCCGGAAAACATGCAGGGGCTTGGCGGCCGCGGCCTTACTTCTTCTCTTGTGGGGCTCGAGGTGCCCCCGCAGTGCGATCCCCTGGGTATAGAGAACAAGCTTGTTATAGCCCCCGGCATGCTTTCAGGCACTGCCTGTCCCAATTCGGGCCGGGTTTCCCTTGGCGGCAAAAGCCCGCTCACGGGCGGGATCAAGGAGAGCAATGTTGGCGGCAACGGCGCGTTCAAAATAGCGCGCATCGGGCTTGCAGCCCTTATTATTGAAGGCAGGCCCTTAAAGGGCGGATTGCATGTGCTCAGCATCAAAAAAGATGCCGCCGAGATTCTCCCGGCCGGTGATTTAAAAGGCATGGGCACCTATGCCGCGGTAAAGGCAATCTCTGTCCGGTTTGGCGCCCGGCATGCCGTGTTCTGCATTGGGCCAGCAGGTGAGATGCAGCTGCAATCGGCCTCAATTCAGGTCACCGATCCTGACGGCTATCCGTGCAGGGCGGCAGGCAGAGGAGGCCTCGGCGCGCTCATGGGCTCAAAAGGGCTCAAGGCGATTGTGGTTGATGACACAGACGGTGCTTCTGCTCCCGTGCTCGACCCCGAGCTGTTCAAAACAGGGCAGAAGAAGGTTGCCGATGCAATACTCTCCCATCCGTTTACCGGCCAGGGCATGCCGGCGCTCGGTACGGCAATGGTCGTCTCTCTTATGAATGCAGTCGGGGGATTCCCGGCGCTTAATGCGCGGGTCGGCACCTATGAAAAGTGGGAGCAGATAAGCGGGGAGAAGATGGCCGAGATCATCGGATCGCGAGGAGGCAAGACAACACATGCGGGCTGCAGCACATGCATTATCCGGTGCTCGAACGTTTTTGTCGACACAAACAAAAAGTATGTAACATCGGGCCTTGAATACGAGACCATCTGGGCGCTCGGGGGCATGTGCGATGTGCCCGATCTGGATGCCATTGCGCGGTTTGACTATCTGTGTGACGATATGGGTGTGGACACCATGAACACGGGCTGCGCCATTGCCATGGCAATGGAGGCAGGCATAAAAAAGTTCGGGGATGCCGCCGGCGCTCTTGAGCTTGCAGGGGAAATCGCCAAAGGCTCGGAGATCGGAAAACTGATCGGCCATGGCCCTGCCGCTGTGGGCGCGCGGTACGGCATTGCGCGCGTGCCGGTTGTTAAAAAGCAGTCGGTTGCGGGATATGATCCCCGGGCTGTGCAGGGCATGGGTGTGACCTATGCCCTGAGCCCCATGGGCGCAGATCACACGGCCGGCTGGACGGTTGGGGCCTGCCTTGAAGCAATGGGCGGAAAGCTTGACCCCCTGTCACCTGATGGCCAGGTAGCCTGTTCGCGCGACATTCAGATTCATACCGCAGCGGCAGACTGCACGGGCCTGTGCCAGTTTGCGGGGTTTCCGCTCAACGACATCCCTGCCGGAGGAGAAGGCCTGCATGAAATGCTGCAGGCCACATACGGCACGAGTTTCGGCCCGCTCTACATGGCAGAGCTTGGCAAAAGGGTTCTCCGAACGGAACGGGAGTTCAATCTGAAGGCGGGGCTCACCAAAGATGACGACCGCCTGCCTGAGTTTTATTACCGGGAAGGGCTGCCCCCGCACAATAAGCCTTTTCTTGTAAAGAATGAGGATATGGACAGGCTGTTTGATTTTTAGGTTGGACGGATTTTAAAAAGAAGGCCTTTCCTGATCGGAAAGGCCTTCTGACTTGGTCGTTATTTTTTCCGCCCAGTGCCGCAGCTTGCTGTATTACTTTGCGGCATCGCAATCTATGGGCGAATTCATAAGGCCGATACCATACACCTCGGTGCGGCCGTATTTTTCACCGCTCTGCCATGGCTGGATAAAAGAAATATCGGTGAGCCTGCAGGCGCCGTCGTTCTTTTTCAATACCACATTGGTATTGATCTCTTTGCGCAGAATAACGCCAAACGCGTTGCGGATAATGCGCCAGTCGCTTTCGATGATAACAACTTTGACCGGCGCTTCATTCTGCCACTGGCGCTCTTTTATTGCGCCGATCATCTCCGCCTCCAACGCAGCATCGCTTTTTTTCGCTTCGGGAAGCTTTGACGAACCGGAGACTTTTTTATCGCTGGCTTTCACCAGCGTAAATGCTCCTTCGGCATATTTCGCGGGGCACTGCTCGGTGCCCGCCCAGAATTCAACCTTGACGGCATGCTCGCCCACCGCCAATTCGTTGACAGCAGCAAGCCACTTTTTGGAAACACCCTGATTGATAGCATCCTCCGAGTCTCCCGGAGTGAGGTTGAAATTAATCTGGCAGGTTGTCCACCCGCTGCCTTCGAAATTATTCTGGTTGATAAGCCCCCTGTCTTTGTCGTCTACGAAAAGCTTCAGCTGGAAGGCCAGCCCTGAGTTAAGGCAATTGGGCCCCTTATCCTGCGACAGCCCAAGAAGGCCTTTCTGCAAAAAGACTCGTCCGTACAGCGGGTCTGTGGCATCAAATCTGCTTTCATACTTCACCTGATCCTGGCTGTCTTTTTTTATGCGCTCTTTTGCCCAGAGAATTTTGCCGATATTTTTTTTATGCGTCTCACCGGTCATCCCCTGGTCCTGAGCTCGTGCGGGTATGCAAAGCATTAAAGAAAAACACAACAGCATGAAACATACTTTTTTTACCATGGCAAGCCCTCCTTTGAAGTTTATAGCGTTGACAGCTTTCCCCTTGCAATGAGGCGAGTATAGGGCGCTGACTTCAGATGTGTCAATATTTAAAAAATAAATTCGCAGGCCGGGCCGGTTAAGCGCCTCCGTGCAGCACCTTATCGCTGCACAAGGGTTATGGCCTCAGCAGCACAGGCAGTGCGGCACAGGCCGCAGCCGTAGCATTTGTCCGCATCAATGACTGCACGGAAGTTCCCGGCATCCTGCCTGTCGCTTATTGCGTCAAACTGGCATTTTTCACGGCACAGCCCGCACCCGGTGCAGGCCTTTTCGTCAACCACAGCGACAAACTCGGCCCGCGCCATAGTATCTACTTTTATGCCAGATAGCGTTTTCATGGCAATGCAGTCCTGCAGGGTGCAGTTGCAGATGGCCCCGATAAACGGCGTCATCATCGTCCAGATGGTGTGGACAGCGCCCTTTTCCTCCAGATGCTCCATCTGGTGAATAGCCTCTTCTCGCGCAACGGTTTCAAGCCCTTCACCGGAGGCTTTCCCGAAATAGCTCATGTCGAGGTTTTTATACCAGGCGTCAGGGGTAAAGCTTACGGCGTAGCAGCACCTGGCTTCGGTGCCCCTGATCGTCCACCGGCAGGCGCACGGCATGCGCACAATCGTGTCAGCCTTCATCACAAGCTCACGGATTTCCTCAATGGGCAGCACCTGGCCGTAATGTTCGCGCTTTGCCTGCTCTTCCATGCCTTTCCTGATGGCATCAGGCAACCTGCCCCGCCGCTGAAAAAGCGTTTCGAGCCTTCCCAGCGTCGCAAACCCGTCTTTGATTGTCGCGTCAAGAAATCGGGCAATATATGTGCGGCGCCGGAGATCTGACACGAGATCCTGCGAATAGTTTTTCGCATTCTTGTACCAGACCTTGCCGTCGCCATGCTGTGAGCAGAATTCACACATTGGTTATCCTTCCGACTAGAGCATTTTTCAAAATACTATAGCCATATGCGCACAGGTGAACTTTTGGTGAGAGCAGCCCGTGCGGTTCGAGCGATTGGCATGATATCATTGCGGGGTTCTCTTGCGAGAATATAGCACGGGCAAACGAATCAAA
>CAYNVA010000592.1:0-7198 GCA_964400575.1 uncultured Thermodesulfobacteriota bacterium
GCTATTTTGTCAGCAGCCTTTCAATTTTTTTCATCAGCCCGTCGAGATTGGCCGATTTCACTATATACTCGTCGGAGGCCCAGGTCTCAAGGTTCTGCTTGTACTCGCCATAGGCGGTGCACAGGATGACCGGCACCTGGCGCGACTGCTCACGCACGCGCTGGAGCAGTTCGATGCCGTCCATGCCCGGCATTTTGATGTCGATCACCAGCAGGTCGGGAGCATGCAGGGAAAACATCTCGAGCGCCTCATGGCCGTCTGCGGCAAGAATGACCTCGTAGCCCTGTTCCTCGAACTCCTCCTTGTACAGCAGCCGTATGCTTTCCTCATCGTCTGCAAAGAGCAGCTTCTTCATGGTATCCTCCTTGTGCGCCCGGCATTGCCGGGTCAGCCTATCTGCGCTTCGCGCAGATACTGTGCCGCCTGTTCGGGCGGCGTGGGATTGATGTAAAAGCCCGTTCCCCATTCAAAGCCCGCTACGCGCGTGAGCCGGGGCGATATCTCGATATGCCAGTGGTAGAACGGGCCCACATCCGTGTTGAACGGAGAAGAGTGCAGCATGCAATTGTAGGGCGGCGACCCGAGCGATATATTGATTTTTTTAAAGATCGTATTCATCATGTCGGCAAGGGCGTCGATCATGGCCTCGTCGGCATCCTCAAATGAGGCGGTGTGCGCTTTCGGGATGATGCAGGTCTCAAACGGGAAGCGCGAGGCGAAGGGCTCGAAGGCAAGAAAGCGGTCGTTCTCGGCGGCAATGCGGCGGGTATCGGCGAGCTCCTGGGCGATGATGTCGCAGAAAACGCAGCGATCCCTGTGGCCATGATAGACCCGAGCGCCATCTATTTCCTCAACAGCCCGTTTGGGAACCACGGGCAGGGCTATGAGCTGCGAGTGGGGGTGCTCGAGCGTGGCGCCGGCAACGTCGCCGTAGTTTTTGAATATGGCAATATAGCGGAAGCGGCTGTCCTGCCGGTAGGCAAGAATGCGCTGCCGCCAGGCGATCATGATGTTTTTGAAGTCGTCAACCGTCATGGTTGAGGCGGTGGCGTTGTGGTCGGGCGTTTCAATGATGACCTCATGAGCGCCAAGGCCGTTCATTTTGTCGTAGATGCCTTCGGAGCGCTTGTTCAGTTCGCCCGTGGTCACCAGGGCTGGAAATTTGTTGGGCACCACCCGCAGCTTCCATCCGGGCGTGTCAGGGGGCGTATTGCCGTCGCGCACGGCAAACACCTCGTTCGGGGTTTTATCCTCATTGCCCGGACACAGCGGGCAAAACCCGCCCCGGCTGCGGGTCTTTTCAACAAGCAGGTCCGAGGGGCGCTTGGATCGCTCTGTGGATATGATAACCCAGCGGTCTATAATGGGGTCTTTTCGCAACTCAGGCACGTCGTGGTCTCCTTTTGTTTATTAACAGAAAGAGTAGCACAGACTGCGCTCTGCTTCAAAGCAAAACCTTGAGCGGGGCAGGCCCCAAAAAGAGCCTTGCTCATCGCCAGCGAACCCTGTATGATATAAATTTGAATACAAACAGCCAGCATATGGTTTACGTTTTACCGTACAGCAATTGAAAGGTTTATGATGAAATTTACGGAATTAAGTCTCACGGAAGAACTTTTGCAGGGCATCAGGGACGCAGACTTTACCGACTGCCTGCCCGTGCAGGAAAGAACCTATGAATACGCTCTGCTGGGCAGGGATGTGCTGGTGCAGTCGCAGACCGGCTCGGGCAAGACCGCGGCATTTCTCGTATCCATATTTCAGCTATTCACGCAGGAGCATTTCAAGTTTCCCAAGCGCGCGCTCATTATAGCGCCGACCCGGGAACTGGCCATCCAGATCGAGGATGAGGCAAAGCTGCTGGGCGCGCATCTGCCCTATAACACAGGCTGCTTTTATGGCGGTGTCGGGTACCACCGGCAGGAGGATATGCTGCGCAAAGGCGTCGATGTCGTTATCGGCACGCCCGGCCGGCTCATCGACCTCAATCAGTCGGGGAAACTGCGATTTGACGATATCGGCATCCTGGTTATCGACGAGGCTGACCGGCTGTTTGATATGGGCTTTCTTCCCGACCTGCGGCGCATGATTAAAAAGCTGCCCGCTACGGGCAGCCGCCAGACCATGCTGTTCAGCGCCACCCTTTCGGGCAAGGTGCGCGACCTTGCCGCAGAGTATATGACCGATCCGGCGGAGGTCGAGGTGGCCCCCGAGCAGGTAACCGTTCAGACCGTCACGCAGATGCTGTACCATGTCGATCGGGATGAAAAAATGAAGCTTTTGCTGGGTGTTCTCAAGAGAGAAAATCCTGGCAGCGCGCTTATATTCACCAATATGAAAAGCAGGGCCATGGAGGTTGCAAAGCGGCTCGCGCACAACGGCTTTGTCTGCGAGTACATCATCGGCGACCTGCCGCAGAGCAAGCGTCTCAGCATCATTAACGCCATGAAATCAGGAGCTTTGCATATCCTGGTGGCAACCGATGTGGCGGCCCGCGGCCTGCACATCAATGACCTTGATCTGGTGGTGAATTATGACCTGCCCGAAGATCCCGAGGCATATGTGCACCGGATCGGCCGGACGGCGCGGGTGGGCAAGTCGGGCAAGGCCATTACCATAGTATGTGAGCGCTATGTCTACGGTCTTGAGGCAATTGAAGCTCTCATCAATATAAAAATTCCCGTCGCCTTTGCATCAGAGGAGGATTTTTTTGAAGATGCATCGGCCGGCATGCGCTTTCACGACGACAGGCGAAGGCCCAGCGGCGACAGCAGGGGCGGCAGGAGCGCTGACAGAGGAGGCCGGGGTGCCGACAGAGGAGGCAGGAGCGCCAGCAGGGGAAGATCATCCCCAAGGCCCCTACATGCCGAGCGGCCCGGACAGGCTGAGAAAGCACCTAACCCCCAGAGGCACGGCGCAGCGCAGGCAGGCAGGCCTGCGGCAGCAGGCGAGAGAGCCGCTGCTGCCAGGACCATAAAGCCCGAACGGGTCCCGGCGCAGCGTCCATCAGGCAGCAGGGCTGCTGTCGAGGCCGATGCGATCAATAAAAAGAAACCTCGCAGACGCCGCCCCCCCAGCCGTTCAAAATCGACGGAAGCTTCGGCAGGCAAGGTTGTGGAATATTACGGCGAAGAGGCCGCTTCGAAAAAGAAAAAGGGCGCAAAGCTTGTCAGCATGATCAAGGGTATTTTTTCCCGCAAGAAACCAGCGTCAAAATCCTGAGCCGTAGCGCTGCAATCACCCCCGCTTGGAAAAGGCGTACCTGACAGGCGGGGGCTTCCGGCCATGATAATCATCATATCCAATCCCTGCTTTCTTTGCTGACGAGCCTGCTCATCGCTCAACAGCTGCCGGAATCGCAATGTCTGGCATATCCCCTTACTGTATTGTTCCTATGGGCCATGCCCCGGTGTTTTATACAGATACTTCTTCCTTGTTGACAGCCGCATGCCTTTTGGTTCGCTTGCACGCTCTCTGTGCCCGCATGAATACGGATTGGTTTATTGATAAGCCCTTGTTCGCACCGAACGGGCTGAGGGGTGTGTGGCTCCAGAAAATGTCTCTATGAACCGCCCGCGGGATTGTTTTTTGTCCCAAGTTTTTTTCTTGGGCGACAGCAAAAATTTTTTGAAAAAAGAGCTGGAAATTTACAGACGTTCTTTTCCAGTATCAGTCACAGGACGGCAAAGGGCGGCTAAAAACAAAGCTTTTTTATAGATTTTAACAGGCTGGCTTTCTTGCTGATTTCGATAAAGTTTCCCTTTATTATGTCGATGCTATTAACTGTTCGAAACATGAATCTCAAAGGGATACCGGCACGCAGTATGAGCAAACACAACGATAGAGAACTTTTGGAAGAACTTGAGGCGCTCGGGGAAATAATTGAGTGGCTTGAACATCGGGAGCACTGTGATCTCAGGCAGGCCTCCGAGTCGTTAGTTGTGGATGAGCACGAAGTCGAACAGTGGCTCAGGGCACCTTCGCTTGCTCGGGCACGTTCGTGGCTGAAACAATAACCTTCCTGTCCACGTCCGTCACCTTCCGCTACAGCTTCAGTTTTGGATCAAGCCTGTCACGCAGCGCATCGCCAAACAGATTGAAAGCCAGCACGGTCAGGGCAATCGCCCCTCCCGGGAAAATGACCATCCAGGGCGCTGATGGCAGGTAGTTTCTGTACAGGCTCACCATGGAGCCCCATGTGGGATCAGGCGGCTGAACCCCGAGCCCCAGGAAACTGAGGGCGGATTCCGCCAGAATAAAGCTTCCCACTTTGAGGCTTGCCGCGACCAGCACCAGCGGCGCGCACTGCGGCAGAATGTGCACGGCAATGATGCGCAGGTGCGAGCAGCCGATGGCCCGGGCGGCATCGACAAAAACATTTTCCCTGCACGAAAGCGCCAGCCCCCTGAAGAGGCGCGCAAACGATGCCCAGCCCACAGCCCCCAGAGCGATGACTGTTGCAAGCAGGCCCGGCGGCATGAGAACCGATATGCCGATGGCTAGCAGCAGGCTCGGGAAAGCAAGAAAAAGATCAACGACCATTGTGCAGGCTGTGTCGATTTTGCCGCCGAAGTAGCCGGCCATGAGCCCTGCTGCAAGGCCGGCAGCCAGCGACAGCAGGGTTGCAGCCACGCCGATCAAGAGTGACACCCGGCCGCCCCAGAGCACGCGGCTCAGGATATCGCGCCCGAGAGTGTCGGTGCCCAAAAGATAGCTGCCCCCTGGCGGCAGCTTTGCCGTATCGAGGCTTATGGCAAGAGGGTCATAGGGCGCAAGCACCGGGGCGCAGATGACGGCTGCAAGCAGCAGGCAGATCATCGCCCCTGAAATCAGAAGAGCTTTGTTTTTGAAGATGCGGGATTGCAGCATCATTGCCCCTGCGCCTTTAGTGGCCACTGCCTTTTTTGTAGCGGATTCTGGGATCACATATCCCGTACAGCAGATCAACCGTCAGGTTCACCACCACGAACAGCACCGCCCCTGTCAGCACGCAGGCCATGATGACCGGATAGTCGCGCCGGAAAATGCCCTCCACGGCAAACCTGCCGATGCCGTCCCAGCCGAATATGGTTTCCGTGAGAATGGAGCCGTTGAGATAGCTCCCAAAATCAAGGCCGATGAGGGTAACGATCGGGATGAGCGTATTTTTCAGGCCATGCTTGAATATGACCGCCCGCCGCGTAAGGCCTTTTGCCTTTGCCGTGGTCATGTAGGGCTGTGACAGCACATCGATCATGCTCGTGCGGGTGATGCGGGCAAGATAGGCCGCAGAGCTTAAGCCCAGGGTGCTTGCCGGCAGAATGAGAAACAGAAGGCTGCCCCCTCCCATGCCTGCCGGCGGGAGCCACTGCAGCTTAAGGGAAAACAGATAGATGAGCAGCAGCCCCAGCCAGAAGACGGGCAGCGACACGCCTGCCGTGGAGAGCGCAAGGCCGAGCCTGTCCCACAAAGTTCCCTGCCGCACCGCCATGAGGATGCCCAGCAGCAGGCCGCAACAGGTTGAAAAAAGCATGGCGGTCATGGCAAGCCGGATGGTGTTGGGTATTTTTTCGGCAAGGTCCTGTGCGACACTTCTATTGGTGTAATAGGAGCGGCCGAATTCGCCCCGGCAGATGAGTTTGAGATAGCCCGCATACTGCACGAGCAGGGGTCTGTCGGTCCCGAGCTCTTTTTGTATGCTCTCAAGCACCGCAGGGTCGGTGCGCTCGCCCGCCATGCCCCGGGCCGGGTCGCCGGGCAGCGCCTGCAGGAGCAGGAACGTGATGAATGAAATGCCGATAAGCGACGGCACAATCAGCAGGATTCTTTTTATGCAGTAGTTCATGGCCGCACTCATCCCAGAGCATTTTTCTTGTTGTAACCACGGGCCCTTATGGTGAGCTTTTGTTTCGTTTGCCCGTGCCGTATTCTCGCAAGAGAAACCGGCAATGATGGCATGCCAATGGCTCGAAGGGCACGGGCTGCCTTCACCAAAAGCGCACCTGTGCGCATATGGCTATACTATTTTGAAAAATGCTCTAGCCGAGAAGGCATGCTTTCGTCAACCGCTGGCTTGGCTGTGCTCAGCACAACCGCGGGACCCATCTGCTCTCTCCTCGGCCTTTATGGCCGTATGCTGGATCAGCCTGTTTTTTCGTTACTGATCCGGGTGAGGGTGTCCCGGAAGGCCTCAACGGGCTGGGCTCCCACGATGGCGTACCGGTTGTTTATGATGAAGGTCGGCGCGCTGTTGATGTTGCTGCAGTGCGCCGCTTCGGTCACTGCCGCAAGCCGCGGCCCGTACCGCTTTTCATCAAGGGCTTTTTTCAGCTCCACCGTATCAATGCCTGCCGCCCGGGCAGCATCCTGCACAGCCTCCCAGGCGCCGATGTCGCGTGCCTGCGTGAAATAGATATTAAATATCGCCTCGTGGTAGGCCTCAAATGTGCCGCACTCGCGGGCAAACTCGCCAGCGGCAAGCGACATGCGGGAGTTTGACAGAAGCCGCACATTGCCGAAGGCGATGCCGAAGGGCTCGCCGGATTTTCTCAAATTCCGGTACATGCCGTCCCAGTCGATATGGGGAAGGCTCACGGTAAGCAGTATGCCTTCAGAAGGCGTCTCGGGATGAATTTCAAAGGGGAGCCATTCATCCTCAATGGGGAATTCTTTTTTCAGTGTGTCGACAATGCCCTTGCCGATATAGCAGAAGGGTCATATGTAGTCGGAGAATATGCGCATCTGTATGGTCATGGCATGAGCCTTTCAGTTGTTTTCAGCACTCGGCAGGCGCGGCCTTATAAAAGATTTCTGCACTCGGTCGGTAGCCTGCAGAGACGCCGCCGCGGCTGATCCGCCCGGCCTGCAACGTGCAGTGTGCTTTTGACGGGAAAATTTTTACCGATTTCGGCCCGCCGTGCCGGGGCGGGCGGTTTATTCTTGTTCCGAAGCGAGGACCTGGCGGAAGGCATAATCGAGCAGCGCGCTCCTCTCGTCGTCTTTGATAAATATTATCGTACCTCCTGCAGCAGCGTTAAACTGCTCATTTCCCTCAAGCATTTTAACCCATCTCAGCTTGACGATAACACTTATGGGAGCCGGCCTTCCCGGGAGAATGATTCCCAGCATTATATTCTGCCCGGTGACGAGATTTTCCCGCACGAGAAGATTCATTGCGGCCCCGTTGTGGCTGAATGTGTGAACCAGGCATCTATTAATT
>CAYNVA010000593.1:0-5979 GCA_964400575.1 uncultured Thermodesulfobacteriota bacterium
TGGCCCTGGGGATCGACTATGACCTGGTGATTCTTGATGTCATGCTGCCGGGCATGGACGGGTGGGCGCTTTTGTCGGAATTCAGAAAGCAGAAAAAACAGACGCCCGTCATATTTCTTACCGCCCGTGACAGGGTTGAGGACCGGGTCAAGGGGCTTCATCTTGGCGCGGACGACTACCTAGTCAAGCCCTTTGCTTTTTCCGAGCTGCTTGCCCGCATTCATGTCATAAGGCGGCGCGGGCCTGTGCAGCAGCAGGACCGGATCGTCATTGCCGATCTTGAAATCGACCTGCTGGCCCACAAAGTAACGCGCGCCGGCCAACCCGTTGAGCTCACGCAGAAGGAGTTTTCCCTGCTGAGCCTGCTTGCCCAGCGTGCGGGCCAGGTGCTTTCCCGTACCATGATCGCCGAGCACATCTGGGACATAAACTTTGACAGCAACACGCATGTTGTTGACGTTGTCATACGCCGCATCAGGGCAAAAATTGATGATCCCTTCACGGTTAAGCTTATTCACACCATACGCGGAGTCGGCTATGTTCTGGAAGAGCGCAACGACTGAGTCCTCCCGCGGGCCAGCCCTTTCGTCCAGTTCAATCACTCACCGTCTGACGGTTGCCTATACCATTATTACTTTTGCCCTTCTTGTCGTTACTATCAGCGCATTGTATTACGCGCTGCTCAAAAGCCTTGAAGAGGAAGACACGATTTTTCTTACTGAAAAAGTTGAGAAGCTGCGTACGATTTTAGTCGGCGAAAGTGTCGACAGAGGGTTGCTGGAATATGAAATTCAGAAAGGCTCAGAACTGCAGTTTATAAAATACCATGTCCATGTGCTCCACAGAAACGGGCAGACACTTGCGGAAACGCAAACTCCGGACCGGAATATTATTCATGCTGTTTTTGAAAACATCGAAGCCCCCCGGGGGCAGGTTCCGGCCGTGATTAAGAAGCAACTGGCCAGCGGCCAAGCCTATCTCATTATATCGTCATGGGCAGGGGGCGATAACAGATATTTGATTCAGGCAGCCCTTGACGTGTCCCGCGAGGCCGGCATTGTGCGCAGATACCGCTTTATGGCCGAGGGCATCCTGCTGATTAGCATTCTCATATCCGCCGCTGCAGGCATGGTGCTGGCGCGCAGGGCCATGCGCCCCCTGGCGCGCATCACGTCGGTGATCCAGCGGATCAGGGCAACACAGATGACCGCGCGGGTAAATCCTGATCAGTGGCCGCGGGAGCTGACCGTGCTGGCAACGGCATTTGACGACATGCTTGACCGGCTGCAGGATTCCTTTTCCCGGCTGTCGCACTACTCAGCCGATCTGGCCCATGAGCTGCGCACGCCGATAAACAACCTCATCGGGGAAGCCGAGGTGATGCTGGCCAAGCCCAGAACTCCCTTGCAGTACCAGCAGAATATCGAATCAAGCCTGGAGGAGTTTACGCGCCTGGGGCATATGATAGACAGCCTGCTGTTTTTGGCCAAAGCCGAGAGCACGGACATTAAGGTCGAGCCCTCGATGCTTGACGGTGCAGCGGAAGCGCGCGCTGTTGTTGACTATTTCGACGAGCTGTTCCAGGAAAACGATATCAGCCTCATCATCAGGGGAAATGCCGCACTCCATGCCGATCCGCTGCTGTTTCGCCGGGCGCTCAGCAATGTTGTTTCAAACACCCTGCGGTACACGACAGCCGGAGGGGCGGTTGATATCAGCATTGTGCAGGATGAAAAAAACAATGCGGTCTTTACCGTTTCAGACACGGGTATAGGCATACATCCCGAGGATATACCCAATATTTTCAACCGCTTTTTTCGGGCCGAGTCCGCACGTACGCTTGACGCAACGGGGTCAGGCCTGGGGCTTGCCATCGTCAAGTCCATCATGGATCTTCACGGCGGCACAGTGGAAATAAAAAGCGTTCCCTCCCAGGGGACCTCCGTTACCCTCCTGTTTCCGCATGCTGCATAGATCGTCCGTGATTAGTATTTTTTAATGCTTCTGAGATAGTCCTGTAATCATCCCCCGGTATAATTCATGCCAGAGTAGGCAATAGTATTCAAGCAGTGGATTTGAGAGCGGCATGAAACGGGTAAAACTTATCATTTGGGATCTTGACGACACCTTCTGGAAGGGCACTTTTTCCGAAGGCACTATACAGTATGTGCAGCAAAACCATGAAACGGTCATTGAGCTTGCCCGGCGCGGCATCATGAGCGCCATCTGCTCGAAAAATAATTATGATGACGTGCGGCAGCGCCTGATGCTGCACGTCATCTGGGACTGGTTTGTTTTTCCGAAAATTGCCTGGCAGCCCAAGGGAGCCATGGTGGCGGAGCTTATCGCCGACATGCATTTGCGGCCTGAAAATGTGCTGTTTATCGACGACAACCCCCTGAACCTCAATGAAGCCCTGTTTTACTGCCCGGGCCTGCAGACGTCCTCCCCTGAAATACTTGCCGGTCTTTTGAGCCTTGATGTCTGCGCCGGCAGCCCCGACCTCGGCCTGTCGCGGCTGCTGCACTATAAGCTGCTTGAAAAGAAGCATGCCGACCGGGTAAGCGCGCAGTGCGGCAATGAAAAATTCCTGCGAAGCTGCGGCATTACCGTGCGGATGCATCATGACTGCGGAGGCAGGGTCAAAAGGCTTCTTGAGCTTATTAACCGCACCAGCCAGCTCAACTATACAAAGCGCTGGCTGACGCTGCGGGAGCTTGAAGAGGTCGTGCAAGACCCCGGCATGGAAACAGGCTTTGTACAGGTGCAGGATACATACGGCGATTATGGTATCAGCGGGTTCTATGCAAAAAGAAACGGCAGGCTTGAACATTTTTTGTTTTCCTGCAGAATCATGAACATGGGGGTGGAGAACTGGGTGTACAAAAAGCTCGGTTGTCCGCGCATTGACGTGGCAGGTCCTGTTGCCATGCCGCTGTCGCCGGACAGCCCCTGCGACTGGATTACGGAAGCGGCAACAGAAGCGGCCCCCGTTAACAGGCCGCCTAAAAACAGCTGCAAATCTCTCAGCATTATTGTCAAGGGCAGCTGCGACCTGCTGCAAATACAGAATTATTTGCTGAAGGGATCGCTGTTTGACTGCGAGGTGAGCTATCTGTCTGCCGCCGGCTACCGGATGAATGTTTCGCACACGGAAATCCTGAAACGGTGCAATCTGCATACGCTGACCAGCTACGGCCCCATAATCGACAAGCTGCACTTTCTTGACCGGTCAGCCTTCAGAACAAACTTTTTTTCAGGCGGCCACAAAGTGTATGTCTACAGCGTGCTCGACAACTACACAAAAGGCCTCTACCGCTACCGCAATTCAGACTTCATCATCGCCTTCGGAGATTATACCGTCGATCTGACAGACCCGGCCGTGTGGGACTATCACGGCCACCGGAGCCCCAAACACCGCCTTCCGAAAAGCTTTCTGGAATGGTTCCGGGATAATTTCGTCTTTCTGGGCCCCCTTGACTGCGACGGGTTCAAGCAGAATATGGCCTGGCTGTGCGATCAAATCGACAGCGACAGGCTGCTCATCATTCTCAACGGCTCAGAAGTCCAGTGCCGTTCGCCATCCGAAAACGACAGATGGCTGCGCCACAGCGAAATGAACCGCGCACTTGATGAGGTTATGGCCCTTATGCCGCATGCCGCCCTCTGCGATGTGAGGCAGTTCGCACAAACCAGGGCCGACCATCCGCACAATATTCGCAGCTACAGCCGCAGGGTGTATTTTAATATCGCGCAGCACATTAACCACATCATAGAGCAGCGGCGCAGCGTTTCTTCAGGCCTCTGGCAAAAAGGGCTCCTTAAATGCCGGTACTGGCTGCCCGTATCGCCGAAAACAGAAAAGCGCACAGCATTCCGGTATGCCCTGGAAAAGAAAAAAGCTATGCTTGAACAGCTCGGGTAAAATATGTTTCCGTGCTACTCCCGGCCGAAATCATGGTTATGTGGTCTTTGTCCCCCCTTTGCTGCATATGCTATGATTTCGGCCCCTCCCCCCTTCGCATGTTTTCAAGCTTTCTGCCGCAGTTGTGCCGGCAGACATAAAAAACTTTTGTAAAGGAGACAACATGAAAACAAATCGCATCATTGCCGCATTGTTGCTCATTGCAGGTTTGCTGTGCCTGCAGCCAGAAACTGTTCCTGCGCAGGGTGTTGCCGTGAAGCAGGATAATGCTACAGTCGCGCAAGACGAAACCGCCAAACCCTTTATCGTGTACTATTCCCGCACGGGCAGCGCCCAAAAGGTGGCATCAGCCCTGCAGAACCAACTCGGCTGCGGCATGGAAGGAATCGTACCTGCATCAAAAATAGGCATTGGAACGATATTCATGGATCAGATTTTCAACAGAAAAAATAAACAGGAGCCCCTCAAGCAGAATCTTGCAGAGTATGATCCGATCATTCTCGTGACCCCGATATGGTTCATGCGGCTGTCGTCTCCGGCGCGCGCGTTTATTAAACAGGGGGCGCTGAAAGGCAAAGAGGTTTATATCTTTACTGTATCAGGCGGGCCCATGTCCAAGGGGAGAAAAAATGCTTTCAAAGAGTTCGGCGCCGAGCATGGCCTTACGGTCAAAGAAGTCCACAGCCTGCAGGTCGGTAAAAAGACACCCGCCGATCTGGAAAAAGAAATAAAGGAAAGTATCAGCGGCGGATCGCTGAAAAAATATAGAAATTAGCCTAGGGGCTGAAACGATCCCCTTGATTTGTAGGGGCCTTTGCATTTGCGCGGGCGTGCCGCGAGCATGTCATAAAACGCTCATCGCTCAGGAGGACAAGAAACTGAAGTATCTGACGACTTTTCCAAAGTATCCAAAAGCCCAAAACAGTAGAATTGCCCTCGACGTTGCGTTTTAAATCATATCAAGGAGAAAACAAGAGGCTATGAATACACTAAAAACAACGCTCCTGCTGATGACACTTTCCCTGCTGCTTATCGCTGTTGGAGGATGGTTCGGCGGGGCATCGGGCATGACAGTAGCCCTTGTGCTGGCTGGCGCCTGCAATGCCGTCACATACTGGTTTAGCGACAAAATCGTTCTAAAAATGTACCGGGCTCGCGAGGTGGCAAGGACCGATGAGCCCGGGCTGCTTGAAATTGTGAATTATTTGGCCATGAAAGCACAACTGCCCATGCCTCGCGTGTACCTGATTGATGAGGCCCAGCCCAATGCCTTTGCAACCGGCAGGAACCCGGAACACGGCGCTGTTGCCGTCACAAGCGGTATACTGCAACTGCTGACGCGCGAAGAGCTTCAGGGCGTTATTGCCCATGAGCTTGCCCATATCAAGAACCGGGATATTCTTATCGGCACGGTTGCAGCAACGGTTGCCGCTGCAATAAGCTATGTGGCGCAGATAGCTCAGTGGGGGATGCTGTTTGGCGGCAGAAACAATGATGGTGAGGAATCCGGCAATCCCCTTGCGGCACTGGCAATGATGATTATTGCCCCGATTGCAGCCCTGCTTATACAGCTTGCCATTTCACGCTCCCGCGAATACGGCGCGGATGCCGCTGCGGCACGCATAACAGACAACCCCCTGTATCTTGCCAGCGCCCTGAACAAGCTGCAGATTGCAGGCAGGCAGGTACCCCTGCAGGCAAGCCCTGCTACAGCGCATATGTTTATCGTCAATCCACTGTCAGGAGGCGGCATTACGAAGCTGTTCAGCACCCATCCTCCGATAGAGGAAAGAATTGCCCGGCTGCAAAGGCTTACACATGAACAACTGATGCAGCTGTAAACCCTTTATTTGTGCAAGAGCTGCTATGGAACTATTAATTAAAGGCATGGACATACTGCTGCATCTGGACAAATACCTCGATCTGATGATCCAGACTATGGGGCTGTGGTCGTATGCGATTCTCTTTTTGATAATTTTCTGCGAAACCGGGCTGGTGATAACACCCGTGCTGCCGGGCGATTCACTGCTGTTTGCAGTGGGAACCTTTGCCGC
>CAYNVA010000594.1:0-2006 GCA_964400575.1 uncultured Thermodesulfobacteriota bacterium
CGCAAAGGTGCGCCCGGCATCGACAACTGGGAAGAGGTCAAGCGCGGGATATGGATGATCCGGTCAATCTACAAATCGCAGCTTCCCGGCGATCTGCAGTTTGAGACCATTATTAATCCCGGCGACTATCGCGGGATAGAAATCCCCCTTGAAGGCACCCATTATGGCGGGGAGCATGCCGCAACAAATCCATTCAATCCCGGCCCCGATTTCGGTATTTTACACTGGCAGAGCTCGAAATGGCGGCGTGATGCCCCGAGCTGGAACATAAAGAACTATGAGCTGGGTTTCAGGCTCACTGGTTTTACCTATGATGTTGACTGGACGCTGCTTGTCTGGAATGCCAAGGATGACGGCCCGGCTATTAATCCCAAGTATATTACACCTTTTACGCTTCAGTATATCTCGGCAGGCATTTTCTCGCAAATACTCGGGCGCGGGATTAATCCGCCTGACGTTTCTCAATATCCTCACAATGTATATGAATATAAACGGTATACGACCTTCGGCGGCACAGCGCAGACAGTGGCAAAGCCGCTTTGGGACACCGTGTGGAGGCTTGAATGGTACTTTGAAAAGGACCGCCCCATAAACCTCGGCACAAATGGTGACAAGGCAGCGACTTACGGCCTGACGCGGAAAAATATTGCGGGCGGGGCGCTGCAGTGCAATAAATATCTGAAAATACCGTGGTTTACGGAAAGCATGATTGCCAATAACGCCCTTATGAGCGTGTCGGTTACGTACTTTTATGAAAAGATTTTCGGTTTTAATAATGACCTGGTGACCGATGACCGCAATCACAGAAGAGGCGCATCATCAACCGACCAGCTCATCCTGTTCATGCAGCAGGACATTATGTCCGGCACGTTCATGTTTGTTTTTACGGGAAATTATTTTTTGCGTACCGCAAAATGGATGGCCGTGCCCGCTCTCACCTATGTCATGCCCGGCAAGCACTGGCGGTGGGATTTCGGCTATGTTGCCTATGGAGTCGGCAGAAACGATTATATCGGCAGGACCACCGACTCGAAGGACAGTATTTTTACCCGACTGAGATATGAATTTTAATTTTTCATTTACAAGGAGGTCAAAATGATTCTGAAAGCCCTGCGACATACTGTAAAAAGGTGTATTCCCGCTTTGATGCTTCTGGCGATGCCGTTTTTTGTTTCTGCCGCAGAGATTCAATTTCCCGTGCCCCCCTATGCGCCCGATGAGCTTGCAAAAGTCAGGGAGTGGGAAAAGACCTGGGTCGGCAAAAAGGTCGACGGAAGCAATATCGATCAGGTGGCGCAGTTCCTTCCCGAGGGATTTGTGAGCATATTCAAAAATCAGGCCACATGGTCCCCTCCCCCGGAAGGGTTCAGCTTTCTGATATCAGCTTATAAGCCCGCAGGGGTGACCCCCGGCACTATAGAGGCCACGAAAAAGTGGGCCCCTCTGGTGAAGACGGATGCAGACGGCAGGATAACCAATTATGCTGAGATTGCCGGCGTGCCGTTCCCCAACCCGAAAACAGGGCTCGAAGTAGCCTATAACTTCGAGTGCAATACCCGCGGTGACACCTATCACAGTCGCTGGTGGAGCCCGGTTATCAACCCCCGCACACATTCAGACCGGCCGGCTGACCAGGAGTTCACGGAAATGTTTTTTATTCATCGCGTCGATGTTGAGCCTAAGCCGGCCTATGCTGCCGCCGACAACCCCAAAGGCTATTTCCGCACTGAGCTGCTGCATTTTTATCTGCCCCCTGAGATGCTCAACAGCCGCCTGCTGCAGATACGGTATATCGATGATAAAAAGGATGACGACTCCTATCTGTACTACAGCCAGTTCAGGCGCGTCAGGCGTATCTCAGCCAGCGAGCGCTGCAATGCCATCGACGGCGGAGACCAGATATATGACGACTCCTACCAGTGGGACAGCCATGTGCGCTACAACACCTACAAACTGCTCGGCAGGAAAGACATGCTCGTTCCCCGCCATACCGATTGCACCAAGGC
>CAYNVA010000595.1:0-15784 GCA_964400575.1 uncultured Thermodesulfobacteriota bacterium
GGGATTCCGTAAACAGCAGAAGTCAGAATCCAGAAGTCAGAAGCCAGTATAAAAAAACAGCAATACTATTTCATGAATTTACTGTTTGGGAATAATAAGAAGCTATAATAATTTTATATCTTTCTTATTCTGACTACTGGATTCTGGCTTCTGGATTCTTTTTTTTAGGGACTGAAAGTCTACTGGAAATGTCCACGGTTATTGTTGTAAACTAATACAGCTTGGTTCCCTGCGTTAACCCCCATGAGGATGGATACATGACCGATACTGTCAGAGCATTTACCCCGCTGCATATTGAAGCAACCTCGCTGCCTGATGCCTGGTTTCAGACCGTATACAAATGCATTGAAACGGGCAGGGATTTCACGATCGACCGCGGGTCGTATGCGGGCATGAAGCGCCTGGAGTTCGACTATGTGACCGTGCATATCCGGTTTCCCGGCGCACGGCCCCTGCTGCCGCAGATCCCGCCTCAGTACAATCTGCCCAATCCTGTTGCCGATGACTATGTTGCCGACTATCTGCCCTATCTTATGACCGGTGAGACCAAGCCCGGAGAGTCCTATACCTATGGGCAGCGCATCTGCAAGTATCCCATACCCGAGGAGTTCTGCGATTATGCGGACCGCAGGAATCACGATATCGTCATTCAGGAAGAGGATGTATGGGACAATGGGCGCATCATCGTGCGGGAGAACGGCAAGCTGTATCTGAACCAGATCGAGCTTTTGATCTGGACATACAAAAACAAGGGCTTCCGCAACAACCAGATGGTGCTGCAGGTGGCGCACCCGACCGACATGGTGCTGCAGGACCCGCCCTGTCTGCGCGCTATTGATACGCGCATTCAGGACGGCAGGCTGAACTTCATCATCTACTTCCGCTCATGGGACCTCTGGGGCGGGTTTCCGGCAAACCTTGCGGGCATTCAGACCATGAAGGAGTATATCGCATCTGAGATCGGCGTTGAGGACGGCGAGATGATCTGCTCCACCAAGGGCCTGCACATGTATAATTATGTATGGGAGCTTGCCGAATGCCTCCGCGGCAAGACAATTGATGATTTCAGGCAGGGGAAGTGAGAGGATTTTTGATTTTGGATTGGGGAATCAAAAACTGGTTCAATTAGTTGCATTGGTTTAATTGGTTGGATTGGGGCAGCTTATAGTTTGTGCATGTGCTTCTTTGATAGTACCTGTAGGAGCGGCTTCAGCCGCGAAAATATTGAGTCGGTAGTTTTGCAGGTGCGGTTCTCGAACCGCCCCTGCGGAAACGCGATAAAAATAAATAATGGAAGATTCAAAAGCCGGCAGGTGAACCCCACCATTGATGTTGTAAAGTGATTTGTAGAGACAGGTTTGAAACCATTTCTGTCCAAAATAAGTCAATCAGTAGGGTGCGCTGTGCGCACCGTTAACAGCGGGTGTGGCGGGTAATGGTTACAATAACGGCACTGCTGTTATGTTTCAATTTAAAAATTTGATTTCCTGGTGTTGAGGTATAAAAGACATCCAATGGTGCGCAAAGCGCACCCTACATACTAAGCTATTCAGCACGTAGTCGGGATTGAACCGCCGAGGCGGATGTAACCAACAAAGATTTGACTGGTATCACCGGGGAGGCCATCATGACAACATCAACATTCAACTGGCATATCCACCACAAAGGCAACGATGCTGAGGCGTTTAAGGCATCTATTCTCTCAAACCTTCAATACCGTCTTGCCAAAGACCAGTACAGCGCCACGGCCTATGACCGGTTCCTGAGCACGGCCTATGCCGTGGTGGAGCGCCTGGTGGAGCGCTGGATATCCACACAGCAAACCTACCACAACCGCAATGTCAAGCGCGTGTACTACCTTTCTATGGAGTTTCTGCTGGGCCGGTCGCTTGAAAACAGCCTCATCAACCTGGGCCTTTACGATGCCTGCCGCGACGCTCTCAAAGAGCTCGGCATGGACCTTGAGACCATCCGCAGCTATGAGGTGGACGCGGGCCTCGGGAACGGGGGCCTCGGGCGGCTGGCGGCATGCTTTCTTGATTCTCTTGCCACGCTGGGCATTCCGGCCCACGGCTACGGCCTTCGCTATGAGTACGGCCTTTTCAACCAGCGCATCGTCCACGGCGCGCAGATCGAAACGCCCGACAACTGGCTTGCACGCACCAATCCCTGGGAGGTCGCGCGGCCCGAATATACCTTCAGAGTGCGCTTCGGCGGATCGGTTGACCATAAGCCCGATGTGTTCGGCAGGCAGAAGACCGTGTGGTGGGGCGGCGAAGAGGTGATCGCCATGGCCTATGACACGCCCGTGCCCGGCTACGACATCAACACGGTGAACACCCTGCGCCTGTGGTCGTCAAAAGCTACGGAGGAGTTCTCGCTTGAAGATTTCAACGCAGGTGATTATATGGCTGCCTGCCAGGACAAGGTCAAGAGCGAAAACATCACCAAGGTGCTCTACCCCAATGATAATTTTTTCGAGGGCCGGGAGCTGCGCCTGCGGCAGGAGTACTTTTTTTTATCAGCCTCTATTCAGGATATTCTGCGGCGGTTCAAGAACGAGAACAGTGATTTCAAGCGGTTTCCGGACAAGGTGGCGATCCAGCTCAACGACACTCACCCCGCGCTTGCCATCCCCGAGCTGATGCGTATTCTCATCGACGAAGAGGGCATGGCCTGGGACGATGCCTGGGACATAACCGTGCGCACCTTCGGCTATACCAACCACACGGTGCTGCCGGAGGCGCTGGAGGAGTGGCCCGTGGCGCTCATCCAGCGCGTGCTGCCGCGGCATCTGGAGATCATCTATCTTATCAACCATAATTTCCTGCAGCAGGTGGCCGGGCGCTATGCTGAAGACGATGCCCGCATCGGCCGCATGTCCATCGTGGCCGAGGGCGCGGAAAAGCGCGTCCGCATGGCATATCTTGCCGTGGTTGGGAGCCACTCCGTGAACGGCGTTGCCGAGCTGCACTCGCGGCTGCTGCGGGAGACGCTGCTGCGGGACTTTCACGAGTTCTGGCCCGAGAAGTTCAACAACAAGACCAATGGCGTCACGCCCCGGCGGTGGATGCGGGCGGCAAACCCAGGGCTATCAGAGCTCATCACCGAAGCCATCGGTGATGGGTGGGTCAAAGACCTCGGCCGGCTGCGGGAGCTTGAGCCGCTGGCCGACGACGGCGGGTTCCAGGACCGATGGCGGGAGGTGAAGCTTGCGTGCAAGCACCGCCTTGCCGAATCGGTTTGGGACGATGAGTGGATCGAGATTCACCCGGATTCGTTTATTGACGTGCAGGTAAAACGCATGCACGAGTACAAGCGGCAGACGCTCTTCGCGCTGTACATCATCGCCAAATACCTTGAGCTCAAAGACATACCCTCATCGCGCCGCATGCCCCGCACCTGCATCATCGGCGGCAAGGCCGCGCCCGGCTACCATAAGGCAAAGCTCATCATTCGGTTCATCAATGCCATCGGCCAGGTCATCAACAATGACCCGGAGGTGAACAATTTCCTGCGCGTGGTGTTTCTGCCCAACTACCGTGTGTCTCTTGCCGAGCGGCTGATACCCGCGGCAGACCTGTCAGAGCAGATATCAACGGCTGGCAAGGAAGCCTCAGGCACGGGCAATATGAAGTTTGCGCTCAACGGCGCGGTCACCATCGGTACGCTGGACGGAGCCAATGTAGAAATTCTTGAGGAAGTCGGGCCCGAAAATATTTTTATTTTCGGCCTCAATGCCGACCAGGTGGTGCAGCTCAAGCGCAACGGCTACAGCCCCGCCCAGTACGTTGCACAATCGGCCATGCTGCAGCAGGTGATGCGCCTGATCGGCAACGACTTTTTTTCACCCACCGAATCGGGCCTGTTCAGGCCGATTTACGATGAGCTTATGTATCATGACGACTTTTGCCTGATGGCCGACTTTGATTCTTATGTGGCTGCCCAGGAGCAGGCTGAAAAAGCCTACCATGAAAAGAGGCGCTGGACGCGCATGGCCATTCTCAACGTGGCCCGCTGCGGCAAGTTTTCAAGCGACCGCACCATTGCAGAGTACGCCCGCGACATCTGGGATGTGGGCAGGGTGGATATTCCCCTGGTGGACAATCCGCAGTAGGGGCAGGCGGAGTGTGCACTGAAATAATTTTGGATTTTGGATTGCGGATTTTGGATTTAAGATTCAGGAATTGCAGGATTTGGGTTTTGCGGAATTAAATAATTCCTGAACCCTTCAATGGCCAAAATCGGTTTTGATTATTCATTGATTCGGTTGTTTAGGGGCAGGCGGATTACGCAATGAAATAATTTTGGATTGCGGATTTTGGATTTAATGTCAACAAAACATATACCGTAGGGGCAGACCTGTGTGTCTGCCCTGAATTTTGAGCCAGGCCAAACGTCGTGAAATATTTCGCCGCCCGCCTGATGGCCCTTGCTGTCGCCACAGTGTTTCTATCTGCGCCTGTGTGCGCCCAGACCGATAACGGCACAACCCTGCACAAAGCCTTCAGAGGCGTATCTGTCCAGCTCAATCTCGGACGTCTTCCCATCATGGATCTCATCATGGCCTTCACCTCAGAGGGAACATTCTTTTACACCCGCAATTCTAAATTTAACTACCGGCCTTTCTGTGTGACGGGCTCCTACACTATGGATAAAACGGGCAGCCTTGCCGCAGTGCTTCAGGACGAAAGCTACCGCACAGAGGCATCTTTTAAACTGATTGGAGAACTGCTGATCGGATCCGGCGCGGTTCGGGCCGTGCCGGATGAGGAAGCAGACTTCACCTGGCCGTTTCCCCTGTACCGGTTTGTCTATATCGGCAGGCATACGGCCGCCGCCGACAGCAGGATGGAGCAGTTTTTGGCTGAGTGCGCAGCCGGGCAGTAAATGGTTTGCCTTCTGTGTGCAATTCAGCTAAAAGTTTACAAAAACTTAAAACCCTGACACCGGGAGGGCAGTTGTATGTGCGAAGAGTTTAAAGAATACAAAGTTTTTCTGGAGGTTACGGAGGTAAAAGGCTATTGCGACTGCAAGCACAAGCTTGGGCAGAAGTTTGAGGTTTCGCTGACTCAGACAGGCGGCCTGTGTGGAGCATTTTATGCCTCCGCATTAAAATGGATCACAACATACCAATACGGCGGCAACATCCCCTATTCGCTGTTTCAAGGCCTTGACAAGGATGCCTTTATCATACACTGCCCGGATGTAGTGAATATGGTTTCAGCGAAAATGATGCGGGAATTTTTGAAGGTATGGGATGATGCAGAGGTGCAAAGGGTGATAGAGGAAGCACTGAAGGAATCTGAGAGCACATCATAAAAACCTGTGGCTCAGATAGTAGTTCCCTTTTTTCCAAATGAAATAAATGATAGTGAAAAGGACTGGAGTAGCCGCTACGGCTCAAGCTCGGCCATGCCGCGGCTCGCGGGCGGGACTTTTGACTGTGAAGCGTGCAGCAGCCTGCCGATATAGACCGTGCCGATAATGCCCAGAACCGCTGAAAAATAGAACACCTCATGCAGCCCCACAGCATCGTGAATAAGGCCGCATACCAGCGGTCCGCCGCCAAGGCCCAGGCTCATGGCGACATTGAATAGCGCGATGAGCGAGCCCATGCCGTACTTTTTCCCTTCTTCAACAATCAGGGCTGTTGCCGCAGGCAGAGGGATGGCGGCAAGCACGCCGGAAAAAAAGCTTATGGCCATCAGCAGCCCGAAATTGGGCGCAAGCGGAAACAGTGCAATAGCGCATGCATAGAGCAGGTTGCCCGTAAGGAGCAGTGTTTTGCGGTTGAAGCGGTCGGCAAGCCTGCCGCAGGGATACTGCAGAAACGAGGTGACCAGCACGCCTGTTGATACGGCCAGCCCTATCTGAAATCCGTTCAGCCCGAGCAGCGAGCTTCCCAGTATGGGCAGAAACGACATGACCGAGCCGCGCAGGAAAGCATTAACGAACCGGAACCAGAGTATGCCCTGCACCTGCCGCAGCTTCAGCAGCGCGCCATAGGCCAGTGGCTCGGCCTTGTGCACAGTCAGCTCCTTTTTTGCTGACGGCAGAAAAATGACCACCAGCATGAATGAAACAGCGCACAAGAGCCCCATCAGTATAAAATCGGTATTCATGCCGAAATAGTCATGGATGCAGCCCCCTATGAAAGGGCCGAATCCCATGCCGCAAAAGATGGCTACATTGAACTGGCCCATGTAGCTGCCCACCCTTTCGGGCGGGGCGATTTCGCCCACATAGGCCTGCGCGATGGGCACGATCATGGCAGAGCAGAAGCCCTGCAGAATGCGGACGCAGAAGAGCGTGATATAGTCGGTGGCGAATATGAAACCGAAGGAGGTGAGACTGTAGAGCAGCAGGCCCGTGGCGATGAAGTTTTTGCGGCCTGTCTTATCGGAAAGCCTGCCCACAAAGGGCATGAAGACCGAGCGCGATATGGCGAACCCGGCAAATATCGCCCCAACCCAGAAGCCGTTGGCGCCGAGGACTGTGGCATAGAGGGGCAGCAGGGGCACGATAATCCCGAGGCCCAGCATGGAGACAAAGATGGCAAATGCCAGCACGGAAAAGATTCTCAGGCGCAGCGTGTCGTCCATGGCTTATCCGGACATGCGCTGCCGCATGGCCTCGAAAAGCACGACGGCGCCGGCAGTGGATGCGTTCAGTGAGTCAAAGCCGGCCTGCAGGGGAATGGAGACGCACAGGTCGCATGTTTTTTCCACCAGTGGGCGCATGCCCCTGCCTTCGCTGCCGATAACAAGAGCAAGGGGGCGGTTGAAATCAAACCGGTACAGGCTTGTCTCGGCCCGGGCAGAGGTCCCGACAACCCAGATGTTTTCTTCCTTTAGCTGTGCAAGCGTTGCAGCGATATTGGTGACGCGGCACAGGGGTATGTGCTCCACTGCGCCGGCGGATGCTTTGCCAACCGTTGCGGTGAGGGGCGCCGAGCGGTCCTTGGGAAAAATGACCGACTGAGCCCCTGCGCACACGGCGCTGCGGATAAGGGCGCCGAAGTTGTGAGGGTCCTGTATGGAGTCCAGCACCAAAAGCAGCGGAGGCGCCGATTCTTTCCTGCATTTTGCAAGGGCCGCGTCAAGATCCCAGACCGGATAGGGCTCTGCCTCTGCCACTACGCCCTGATGCTGTTCTGAGCCTGCAAGCCGGTCGAGATGTGCGGCCTGCTCATGGTCGATTTTTATATGCGCCTTTTTTGCAAGCTCGATAACCGGGCGCACGGCCGACTCATCGCGCTGACGGGCTAGGATTATGCGATGCACGGCGCGGGGCCGATGCTTCAGCGCTTCTAGAACGGGGTGAATACCGTAGATAGTGAATGCCATGGGGCCAATTGAACCGGAGTTGTTACGTGTAGGAGCGGCTTCAGCCGCGATTGGGGATGGGATAGTGTTCGCGGCTGAAGCCGCTCCTACAACACAGTTGTTGTCATTGCTGCACAGAGGCAATTTCCTCTGCAATGCTTCGGGCCGCAGCCTGCGGGTCGGGGGCATGGGTTATGGGCCGCCCGACGACGATAAAGTCGGCGCCGGCCTGCACAGCCTCAGCGGGCGTCATGGCGCGCTTCTGGTCGTTTGCATCGGCGCCGCGCGGCCGTATGCCGGGCGTGACCACCAGAAAGTCAGGGCCGCAGGCTTTTTTGATGAGCCCGATTTCCCGGGGCGATGCCACCACGCCGTCCATGCCCGCTTCTTTTGCAAGAAGCGCAAGCCGCGGCACGAGCTCGTCGATCGGCAGGGTGATGCCCAGCGGCCTCATGTCCTCTGGGCCCATGCTCGTCAGGACGGTAACGGCTATCATGAGCGGACGCAGCTCTGCGCCGGGTAAAGCCCGCACCGCCTTCACCGCCTCCTGCATCATGGCAAGGCCGCCCAGGGCATGCATGTTGAACATAAAGACACCGTGCCGCGCGGCCTCCACCGATGCCCTGGCCACAGTTGTGGGGATATCGTGAAACTTAAGGTCGAGAAATATTCTGCCGCCCAGCTTGTGAATCCGCCGCACGGCCTCAGGCCCGCGGGCGGTGAAGAGCTGTTTGCCGATTTTAAAGGCGCCCACGTCGGCATGCAGAAGCTCCACAAGCCGGAGTGCCTCGTACATATCTTCAACATCAAGTGCGACGATGATCCTATCCTTTGCAGCTGTCTTCTTCATGCAGCAGTCCTTCGATAATGCCGTGATTATGCCTGCAGCGCTCGGCTGTAATGATCGCCATGAGCTGTCCGACAGCATTTTCAAAATTATCGTTTATGATTACATAGGAATACCAGCCCATATTTGCCATCTCTTCTTTTGCCCGCATGAGCCTGCGCTGCAGAGACGGCTCGTCCTCGGTGCCCCGTTCGGTCAGGCGGCGCCTGAGCTCGGCAAGGGAGGGCGGCAGCACCAGAATGGTGGCCACATCGCCGTAGGCATCGCTGAGCTGGCGGCCGCCGCGCTCATCGATGTCAAACAGCAGGTCATAGCCTTGAGCATGTGCCTGTTCAATGGTTTCTTTAGCCGTGCCGTAGCGGTTGCCGTAGATCTCGGTCCATTCGGCAATCCTGCCCTGCTGCAGCAAGGCGTCGAACTCGGCAGGCGAAACAAAATAATAGTTTTTGCCCTGTTCCTCGCCGGTGCGCAGGGGCCGCGTGGTGTGGGAGATGGAAAAACGCAAACCCTGCAGCCGCCTGACGGCTTCGATGCACAGCGATGTCTTACCCGCGCCTGACGGGGCCGAGACGACAAAGAGAAGATGCTTGTGAGTGGTTGTATCTGTTGACATACTTGTTTGAAATCCTTTAAGAAGTCAGAATTCAGGAGCCAGAATTCAGAATAGAAGGCACATAGTCTTCAAGGGACAATATCCTATAATGTTTTTAGCATTTGTTTTTTCCTTCTGGATGCTGACTACTGACTTCTCTCTTTTAAGCCTACATCACGTTCTGCACCTGCTCGCGGATTTTTTCAAGCTCATTTTTCGCCCCGACGACCTTCATGGCTATGTCGGCATCGGAGGCCTTGGAGCCGATGGTGTTGACCTCGCGGTTGAGCTCCTGCAGCAGGAAGTCGAGCTTTTTGCCGACGGCCTCGGATGAAGTGAGCCATTTGCGGAACTGGCTGATATGGCTTTTGGCGCGCACGAGCTCTTCGGTGATGTCGCTGCGGTCGGCAAGCATGGCGATTTCCTGCGCCATGCGCTGCTCATCCACCGCCACGCCGTCGCACAGCTGGCGAACGCGCTCCTTGAGGGCCTGCACCCGGGCAGCAAGGGCTTCGGGGGCACGCTGCGTAACCTCAGCAAGCACGGTTTCAACATGGCTCATGCGGGTGTTCAGGTCATCGGTAAGTGCCGCGCCCTCGGCATCCTGCATCTGCCGCAGCTGCCCGAGGGCATGCTCAAGCACGGGTTTGATGAAGGCCCACAGCAGTTGTATGTCATGCTGGTTGTCCGGCTCCTTTAAAAAGATATCGCGCAGGGGCAGCAGGCAGGCCATATCAATGGCGCCCGGAATGCCCGCCTCGTTTTGTATCGTGCGCAACTGGCCGAACAGGTTCTTCACCTTGACCGCATCGACCTGCAGCTCCACATCCCCGTTCTGCTGGGACACGTACTGCAGGTTTATATCTATTTTCCCCCGCGAAACATGTGCCGATATGAGCTTGCGGATGTCGTTTTCAAGAGGGTAGAAAATTTTCGGTATCCGCAGGGATATGTCCAGAAAGCGGTGGTTGACCGAGCGCGCCTCAACGCTTATTTTGCGCTCATCGGTTGCCTGTTCACTGCGGCCGTAGCCGGTCATGCTTCGAAGCATGGAGTTTCTCCTGATGAAGGATTAAAATTCAGGATTCAGTATTTAAAATCAGACCCCGAAAATTTTCTGCTGTTTTTCTTATGCTGAATTCTGACTTCTGGTTTTTATGCCCCACAGACTTTAGCCAGGAGGCAGATGTAAAGAGTTTTTTGTAGGCATTGATTTTAATTGTTCATAGTACCTGTCCCGGATGCCGTTTAAAAGCGCGATTAGCTCCGGCGAGCGGTAGTCGGGAAATGTCCAGGCGAGCGCCGTGAACGTACCGCCTTTATAGAGCAGCGTCAGGTCGGCAAAGACCCCGTCGCGCAGATACGGCCGGTGCGCAAAGTTCTTGCAGGTGGCCAGGATCAGGTGATGCAGGGTTATATACCCCGGATCGACATTTACCAGCCGGGTGCCGTCGGGCCGCGCACAGGCGGCTTCCAGGTCATTTGCAAAGAGCTTGATGCCGGGAAGGCTCTCGGGAGTGATCAGGTCGCCAAAGGTGACGACGTGACGAAAAAGCCCCGGGCCTATCTCAGCCTCATAATAGTCGGTATAGTCGAAGGCCAAACGGTCACTTCGGTAGTCTATCGGGCCATAGCGCTCTGCCAGGCGGCCGCATACCGCATCGATGAGTTCCGGCTCGCCGGTAATGATGCTTGCGATGAGCTTGACGGGCTGGGGCTGTCGTGGTGCGCTCACGGTTTGGTAAATTTATTGTGAAGAATTGCATTGCTCAGCTGATCGACCGTCAGGGTCGATGTGCCGATGTAATGGACCACCACGCCTGCTGCCACATTGGCAATGCGTGCCGCCTCCTCCCATGTGGCGCCAGCCGTGCGGGCAAGCACCAGCGTGCTTATGACCGTGTCGCCGGCTCCCGTGACGTCGTAGACCTGTTCGGCCGCACTTTCTATTTTTACGTCAAGGCCGGCGCTGTCAACAAGGCGCATGCCCAGTTCCCCGAGCTTCACCAGCACGCAGGTGCAGCTGAGATTTTTCATGATATCGTGCGCGGCGGCAAGCGCATCGCTTGCGTCAGCTATTTCGTGGCGCATGAAACCGCTTGCTTCCTTGCGGTTGGGGACTATGATGGTGACGTTCTTGAAATATTTGAAATTGCTGAACTTGGGGTCAACGGCAACAATGAGGTTCGGCCGGCCTGTCACCTGCGGCAGCACCTCCTGCAGCAACTCCGGCGTGATGACGCCTTTTTCATAGTCTGAAAAAATGATGGCATCAAGGCTGTCGGCATGGGAAATGATGCGCTCGGCAAGCTGCCGCCTGCACAGGGCAGGCACGGGTGAGCTCTCTTCGCGGTCAAGCCGTATAACCTGCTGGTTATGGGCGATGATGCGCGTCTTTATGGTTGTCGGCCGCGATGGCTCGGTTACGAGGCAGCACGGATCGGCGCCCATGGCGCTAATCCGCTCGCGTACCAGAGCGCCGTTGGCATCGTCGCCCACCACGCCGCACAGCAGCACATTGGAATTCCCCAGTGTTGCAATGTTATTGAACACATTGGCCGCCCCGCCCAGGCGTACGTCGCGGGCAGTGGCGTTGTGGAGGTTCACCACCGGTATGGGCGCCTCGGGTGAAATGCGCTCCACCGAGCCCTTTACATATTCATCAAACATCACATCCCCCACGACCATGATGCGGCCGGAGGGGAATGCTCGCAGTATCTGTTCGAGTCGTTCTTTTTGCATAAGAATCAATACACCAGCAAAGAAAAAATATTTTTCCCGGCCAGGGCGTCCCGGCCCTTCAGGCCGGCAAGCTCTATGATGAAGCAGCATTCGGCCACGAGCCCGCCTGTTTTTTCAACAAGCTCGCAGGCGGCGTGCATGGTGCCGCCCGTGGCAAGCAGGTCATCAATCAGCAGTATGCGCATGCCCGGGCTGACGGCATCCACATGCATTTCAATTGTGTCCGTTCCGTATTCAAGGCTGTACTGGGCAGAGACTGTTTTTGCCGGCAGCTTTCCCGGCTTGCGGATGGGGATAAACCCCGTGCCCAGTTTTGCAGCCAGGGCTGCGCCGAAAATAAAGCCGCGCGATTCGATGCCTGCGATGGCGTCAATGCTCCCGGCCCGGTAGCGCTGCGCAAGCTCGTCGATGACAGCGGAGAATGCCGCCCCGTCTTTCAGCATGGTGGTGATGTCGCGGAAGAGGATGCCGGGCTTGGGAAAATCGGGTATGCTGCGGATGATGCTTTTCAGATCCACGTGCGCTCCTTCTACAGTATGGAGGCGGCTGCCGCCTGGCGGCAGCCGCAGTCGGTGAAATCGACTTCGCGGATGGCCCCGCGCAGCAGCAGTTTGACGCTTTCAGCGTTTTTTTGCATGGTTTTCTGGATGAGCGCCCAGGAGACGGGCTCCTGGCTTTCATGCCAGCAGTCATAGTCGGTGCTCATGGCGATGGCGGCATAGCAGATGCCCGCCTCGCGCGCCAGCACCACCTCGGGCACGGTGCTCATGTTGATGACATCGGCGCCCCACATGCGGAACATCCTGCTTTCGGCGCGCGTGGAGAAGCGGGGGCCCTCGATGGTGATAACCGTGCCGCAGCCATGGGAATCAAGGCCGAGTGTGCCGGCTGTTTTTGAAAGCATGCTGCGCAGCCTGTCGCAAAAGGGATCGGCCATGGGGATATGGCAGACTTCCTGCCCTTCATAGAACGTGGCGATGCGCCGCGTGGTGCGGTCGATGAACTGGTCGGGGAACACAAGGTGGCCCGGCTTGATTTCCTCCCGCAGCGACCCGACCGCCGTGACGGCAAAGATATGGGTCACGCCCAGATGCTTCATGGCCCATATATTGGCCCTGAAATTAACAGCAGAGGGGTAGATGCTGTGGCTTTCGCCGTGGCGGGCAATGGCGGCAATTTCAATACCCTCAAGGCGCCCCGTGGTAACAAGCCCCGAGGGCGGGCCATAGGGCGTATGCACTTTCTGCGTGGCGGCGTTTTCCAGAAGTCCCGGATTGCCGAATCCCGTGCCGCCGATGATGCCGATTTTGATCATGCAGAGCTCCTTGTTCTGCCCGGAAATGTTGAAAAGCAGGGATTCAACAATAGCAGAAGGCCTGACAGCGGGCAAGCATTAAATAGGCTGCGGCATGAGCCGGGCATGCCTTAGAGGCTGTTCCATGAGGGGCCTGGCAGCGCTTTTTCAGGCTCCATGCCCACTGGTGCAAGGCGGTGTATCCGGAGCATCAATTGTTAGCACCTTCTGACCCGCGCTCGACTAAACTCCGGACAGGGTAAGGTTCTTAATGGAGTACCCGCTTGCGCTCGGCACTGAGATATTTCACCATCGTGATGCTGGTTCCCTTTTCATTGAAAAAGACCTCATCCATCAGGTATTTGACGATGAATATTCCCCGCTTGTCAGGCAGGGTTGACGTGGTTTCCGCAAACTCACCGGCAAGGGCTGAGCAGTCAAAACCCTCGCCCTCGTCTTCAATTGTTATGGACAACTTTTCTCTGTCAAATACGGCCCTGAGCACTATCTTTTTTGACTCATCCATAAGATTACCGTGGGCAAAGGCGTTGTTGAGCAGCTCGTCCAGGCAGATAGAGATATTGCTCAAAAACATTTCGTCTTCAATGCCCCGCCACTGGCATTCCCGCACGATATACAGGGCCGCAGAGGCAAGCAGGTGGGAGTAGTTCGGGATCTCTATTTCCGTGGTGTTCTTGATGCCCTCCTGCAGACGGTGCGTGCCCAGAGAAAATTCCCGCAGCCGCAGGCCGCGCTTGATGACGTTTTCAATTTCCTTGATCGTGAAGGGTTTTGTGATGAAGTTGTAGGCGCCGTGACTCAGCGCGCTTATTACGTTGTTGACATCGCCATGGCCGGAAATGACGGCAACGGGAATATTTGCATTGATCTGGCGGATTTTCTTGATGAACTCGAATCCATCCATATTCGGCATCATGAGGTCGGTGATGACAAGGTCGACCTTGCTGGTCCGGACTTTCTCCAGTCCGTCTTTGCCGTCAACAGCGGTGATGGGATTAAGATGCAGCCCGTGGAGCATGCTGGCAAGCATGGCAAGCATGGCTTCATCGTCATCGACTATAAGTACATTGACCTGTTTCATGGCACACCCCGTTTGTGTGATAATGTAGCACTCCTGATTGTCTTTATAAATTTTATATAATACCCGCACAAATATAATCAAGTAAATAAAGGTGAAAAAATAGGGTTGTTTATGCTGCCCTCGGAGAATTTTTACCTGAACAGGCGCAGTAAAGAGTTGCTTTTTTCGATGGTATTAGCTACTGGTTTTTAATCTAATTTATAATGGGCTGACGAATACAACCGCTCGGAGGATGGGCACGGTATGGCGGAATCTCAATATGCCAAAATGCGCAGCAGGGTTCGTATTAAAACAAACCTCAATGCGCACTGCTTCATAAAAAACGAGGATGCTCAGCCCCTTGCATGCAAGGTCGTTGATTTGAGCGCCGCCGGAGCCGGGGTGGTCTTGCAGCACAATGGAAGGATTGCCAGCGGAGATATTATTAAAATTAATATTTTTTTACCCAATACGGTTTTGCATGTTTCGGTTCACGCGGAAATCAGATGGATGCGGCGTCGCGTCAAAGACTTGATTTGCGGCACTCAATTTCAGGACTTGCTCAGCGAAAGAATGTTTCAGCAGCTCATTAAAAAAAACACCTGAACCCCGAGTTTCTCCTGACAGTAGCAGGGGCCTCATTTTGCCCTTAACTTCGTTCACGCCGGTAAAGGGCTGAAGGTTGTGTCGTTTGTGCGCGGAAAAAGCCATTGACAAAACAGGCAAATTTGGTTACTTTAACACTCTGTTTTTGTGTCGATAGTTTAGTTCCCCAGTAGCTCAGTCGGTAGAGCGGGTGGCTGTTAACCACCATGTCCGTGGTTCGAGTCCGCGCTGGGGAGCCAATAAATAAAAGGGGTTAGCCGAGTCAAGGTTAGCCCCTTTTTCGTTGTCGGGTTATTTTTACCCATCCTTTACCCGTTTTTCCTTCCTTTAATTAACAAATTTGAGGTGATAAATATTATACATGGTTTCTCTTGGTAATGATCACCGATATCCCATATTTTGTGGTCATTATTCCATATTCCATTGACGCACAAGAATGTTCTTCGTATACTACCCCCACGAAAAAGAACTTATCAATAATAATCGAAGCGACACGGAGCGACACACATGAAGCACATCCGCTGGGATGACATTCCCTACGAGCACGTCAACGAGCACTTCCGGCGCAAGCTCGCGTGGGACGGCAAGCTGATGATCGCCCTCACGGAGGTTGACAAGGGATACGTGGTGCCGCTGCACGCCCACGAGAACGAGCAGACCACGTGGGTGTTCAGCGGGAAGTGGCGGTTCCACCTCGAGGGCCGGACCGTCGATGTGGGCCCCTGCGAAATGATCTTCATCCCAGGCAACGTTGTGCACAGCGCGGAAGCCGTGGAAGCTCTGGTGGCCTACGACATCTTCACGCCGCCGCGGGAGGACTGGCTCACGGGCGAGGACGCCTACCTGAGAGGCGACGCAGCCCGATAGGGAGGGCCATCTACGCCGGTGCCGCGGGCTATTTTGACCTCCTTCTGAATTCGGACTTCGTCATTGTTGGAATAAGAAAGGAAACAAAAACTATGGGATTTCTTTCCGTACTGATAAGTGCTGTCGCGGGGGTCCTGTTTTACATGACCGGACACCTCGCACTTATGATTCTTGCTATCATCGTGGCCTTTGGTAGTTTCTGGTCATGGGGAGTTTTGCGTAATGAAGCCCAAGCTGCTCCGAATTGGATCAAATGGATAAACCTGGCATTCACCATCATCGGGATAGTCCTGCTGTTCACAGGGATCGCCAAGATATATGAATATTGAAATGTTCGAACAAATCCATCCAGCGCATGGCTTAAAGCCGCCTCTGATTTCAGGCCATGTGGATCAATCATTTCAATCGTAAATCTTCATAATATTTC
>CAYNVA010000596.1:0-5505 GCA_964400575.1 uncultured Thermodesulfobacteriota bacterium
ATACTCAGGGCGCTGCCGGGCATAACGCTTGTCGAGCGTGCTGCAACGCGGGAAAACACCATTTGCTGCGGCGCCGGCGGCGGCATGCGCCTGTTTGACGGCGGCGCCCTGGCAGCCGACATGGGCAGAGAGGCGATTGACACAGCGCTAAGTGCGGGGGCGCAGGCCATGGTATCAGCCTGCCCGTTCTGCGAAACAAATCTCGAGACAGCGGCGCAGGGGCTAGACAGCCAGATGCCGGTGTACGATATAGTTGATCTCGTGTATGATGCAGCAGGGCTCACAGGTTAAGGTTACAATGCAGCGGCATGACAGGGTGAAAAACGTTCCTCAGCAAAAAATTCCACGCACCTGAACGAAAGCTGCTTTAAAACTGTATCTTTAAGGAGGCTACAGATATGCCAAAGCTCATAATACCCCATGCCAACAATCAGGAAAATGGTATTTTCAAGAAGTTCAACATTCATCTTATCGAATCACTGTCAGCAGAAGAATTTGAAAAAGTGGCTGCCGCTTACATCAGCGCTCACAATGTGCTGAACCTGGCCACCTGCCGCGACAATGAGCCGCGCTGCACGACTCTGGAATATTTCAACAACGGCATGACAGTATATGTATTTTCTGAGGGGGGCAGTAAAATTCTCAACATAAAATCAAACCCCCGCGTGTCCTACACCATCAATGATCTTTATGATCCCGCAAAGGACTATCTGAGCGCCTCAGGCCTTCAGGTGTGGGCCATTGCGTCGATCTTCAAAAAGCATGACAATCCGGCTCAGGCTGAAGAGGTTCAGAAATATTTCCGCAACAGCAAGGCTGTGGCAGATCAGGGACTTGAGCAGGCTGTAAGCAGTGTCAATTTCAATATTATAACCATAGAGCCGTACAAGATACGCTATCTTGACCTGCGCCGGGGATTTCGCAATGTGATCTGGGAAAAAGAGCAGTAGCTTTGTCGTTTCATGCACAGCGCATTCCCGTGTGACAGGCAGGGATGTGCCATAACAGTTTAACCATGCAGAAAGAGGTCTCAATGGACAGCGGAGCAAAAAAATTTGCCGGGCGACATGTCATCATAACCGGCGGGGGCACGGGCATCGGCCGCGCCACAGCGCACCGTTTTGCAGATGAAGGGGCAAAGGTGGTTATTGCAAACCGCACCAGAGTCAACGGTGAAAAGGTAGCTGGGGAGATTTTGGAAAAAGGCGGCGCGGCCTGCTATATTCCCTGCGATGTGGCCCTTCCCGAATCGATCGACGGGCTGCTGCGGCAGGCGGTTGAAAAATACGGCCCTGTGCATGTGGCCGTGTCAAATGCGGGCATAAGCGAGATGCAGCCCTCGGCCCTTGACCTGACCGTTGAAGAGTGGGACCGCATCATGAACGTCAACGCGCGCGGCTCGTTTCTTTTCTGCAGGGCATGCGCCAACAACATGATTGAAAACAACCTCCCGGGCTCCATCGTAACGGTTGCATCGGTTATGGCCCGGGGCGTAAAGACAGGCGTGGGCGCGTATGCCGCTTCCAAGGCCGCGGTGGTCATGTTCACCAAGAATCTTGCCAAGTGCCTTGCGCCGATGAACATACGCGTTAACTGTGTCTCACCCGGCGTGGTGGCAACCGAGATATGGCATACGGTCGAGGATGCCATGATGATGGAGAAGGACTCGTTTGCAGACTGGCTTATCGAGCAGTCAGTGGCGAGTGGCCAGGTGCTTATACCGCGCTGCGGTACGGCAGATGAAATAGCTGCGGCCATTGCCTTTCTGGCATCCGATGAAGCATCCTATATTACAGCGCAGAACTTAAGCGTCGATGGCGGAACAGACTGGTGCTGGTAGCAGGTACTGCAGGAAGGATTGACAAGCGGCGGTAATCTGCCGATTGTTAATTAAAAAAAACAATGCCGTACAGCATGCAGGCTGTACGGCGTATTTTTTTCAAAACGGCAGCCAGTAGTGCTCAGTAATCAACGGTGTCTGATTTTCCCGTATCCATCATGCTGTCAAAGCGCTTCTTACCGCGCTTGGCAGCTGTTTTGGCAAGCTGTTTGATCTGGCTGCGCGTCTGATCATCGACCTTGCCGCCCAGGCTCTTCAGCAGGCGTGCTTCAGCATTTGAAGCAAGCCCTTCTTCAGCAGGCCCCGAGGCATACCGAACGCGCGACACGAGCTTCCGGGCATCCCTGCACTTGCATTTCGGGCACTCGGGTTCAGCCTTCTGGCTGATGCTCATCAGAACGAGCTCATATTTTTTTCCGCATTTGTTGCATTCATATTCATATATCGGCATGGCCTGGCTCCTGATGCACTCAAATCACACTATATACAGTATACCTCTATACAGGCCATTGCACAAGCGGCGTTTCGCCCCGGGATTTCAAAATAACAAAGGACGGATGAGACCGCCCTGTATGTTTAAATTGCTCATACATTCTTGTACAGGCTACATGCGCTTGCGCTGCATGATTTTTTCCACGCAGGCAACAATGTCGGCAACCTGAGGCAGCACAAAATCCTCCATCACCGGGCTGAACGGCATGGGCACATCTTTTCCCCCGATGCGCATGACCGGCGCCGCAAGACAGTCGAAAAGTTCCTCACCTATGCGGGCGGCTATTTCACCGCCGTAGCCGCCGGTCAGGCAGGCTTCATGCACGATCATGGCGCAACGGGTTTTTTGCACAGACTGGGCAATGCAGCCAAAATCAAGGGGCTTGAGCGTGCGAAGATCGATAACTTCAACATCGATATCCTTTTCGGCAAGCACCTGCGCAGCTTCAAGACACACATAGGTCATGCGGGAATAGGTGATCATGCTGATGTCGGCGCCCGGGCGTTTCACAGCCGCTACTCCCAGCGGGATATAGTAGGGTTCAGGGGGAACCGGCCCCTTCTGAGAAAACAGGCTTTTGTGCTGAAAAAAAATGACCGGATCATCGTCGCGAATGGCTGACTTCAGAAGGCCCTTCACATCGGCTGGCTCCGAGGGCACCACGATTTTCAGGCCGGGCGTGTGCACAAACCAGCTCTCAAGGCTTTGTGAATGCTGGGCAGCCGCACGGATGCCCCCGCCGTCAGGAGCCCAGAGCACCAGAGGAAGCTTTGCCTGGCCGCCGAACATATACCTTATTTTTGCCATCTGGTTGACGATTTCATCCATGGCGGTCGTGACAAAATCGGCAAAATGCATATCGATAATCGGGCGCATGCCGGTCAGCGCAGCGCCGATGCCGCTGCCCACGATGGCGGTCTCCGATATTGGCGTATCGATAATCCTGTCGGGAAACAGTTTGGGAAGCCCGGTGAACTGGCCAAATATGCCGCCGTGGGCGACAAGGTCTTCACCGAGTATAAAAACGGTCTCGTCCTGTTCCATCTCTTCTGCAATGGCCTCGGCGATGGCTTTGGAACAGGATATATGGCGTGATTTCAAAAAATCTCTCCTTATGGATTGACAAACAGATCCTGCAGCGCGTCTTCGGGACGGGGCAGCGGCGACTCCATGCCGTAGCGTATGGCCTCGTCGATCCGGGTGTTCACGCCTTCCCAGACAGCATCAATGTCTTGGCGGGTCAGCGTATCCTCAATGAGCAGCAGCTTTTCGAACCGGTCGATAGGATCGCGGTGCAGCTTATGGGCATGAATTTCCTCAGCTGTGCGGTATTTTTGCTTATCGCCCTCGAAATGCCCGCGGTAGCGATAGGTGGATGTTTCAACAAGTGACGGCCCATTGCCGCTGCGCGCATAATCGACTGCCTCCTGAACAGCACCAAGCACGTCAAGCACATTGCTGCCGTCGACGGCATGGCCGGGCATGCCATAGGCGCTGGCGCGCGACGCGATTGACGGGCCGGACACCATTCTGTCGGCCCGTGATGTGGAGGCATAATTATTATTTTCACAGACAAAAATAATCGGCAGTTTGAAAACAGCGGCCATATTGGCGGCCTCGTGAAATGTGCCGCGGTTGGATGCGCCGTCACCGAAAAACACCATGCCCACCTGATCTGTCCTGCGCAGCTTGATGGACAGCCCTGCACCGACCATGATGGGAAAGCCTCCGCCCACAACACCGTTGGCACCGAGTATGCCCAGTGAAAAATCGGCAATATGCATGGAGCCGCCCTTGCCCTTGCAGTAGCCCGTCGCCTTGCCGAGCAGCTCGGCGAACATATATTTTGGCTCGGCGCCCTTTGCAAGTATGTGGGCATGCCCGCGATGGGTCGAAATAATATAATCATCGGGCCGCAGGGCCGAACAGCTGCCCACGGTAGAAGCTTCCTGGCCGATTGACAGATGAATGAAACCGGATATGAGCTTCTGCTGGAAAAGATCGCCGGCCTTTTCCTCAAAAACCCTGATGAGCACCATCCTTTTCAGTATGGCTTTCTTCTGCCGGGCGCTGATATGAAGGGCCGGCCGGTTGTGCATATGCTGGTCACCGCGGCGCCGGTGATCCGACAAGACGCTGATAGGCGCAGCCTGTTCGGCATGCAAAATTTTAGAGTGCATCCTTCCTCCGGATGTTACATGAACCCTGATTGTAGGGAGTTTCTGAGCCTGCGGGCGCAAATACGTAGTTTTGGAATATAGAGCAAGCCTGGTTTCGTGTCAATAAATAAGTTAAAATAATGTGTTAGATAGCAATGTGCGTGGTCCAGCTTTTGAATGGATCATTATTGGAGAGCATGTTAACGGCAGAACGCAACCCATACGCAACCAATAAAAGACTACGGGCTTTTTTTATGACAGGAACTACGGAGTGAAGGACTGCGGGCGTTTCTGCGTCTCCCATAGCCCGATGTGCTGCAATATTGTTTATTACCCATTGCGCAAGTCAGGCCTTCGTGCTCGCAGCGCCTGACAGTTCATCAATCAGTTCCCTGACCGAAATGATTTTATCCACTCGCGTCGCGATTGCGCCGACGGTATACAGGGCGTCTTCGATATCATGATAACCTGCAGAACTGATCAAACCGTTGCAAATGCAAAAATACTGCCACCCCGGCAGCTTGGCTGCGCATTTGGTCAGGCGGCCATCAGCATCCTTCTGCAGGACATAGCCTTTATTGCAGAGGGGCATGCGGGTTTGATTCAATGTTGCAATATACATAGGGGATTGCGTGAGCAGCCGAAAAGGCAGGCCGCAGGGAGAGCACGGATAGGCCGAGACGAGAATATTGTCGGCAGTAGCGTCGACGACAGCCTGCTTATAGCTGTCCGTTGCTGAGCTTTCATGCGTGGCAAGAAAGCGAGTGCCCATTTGCACGCCATCGGCGCCCAAAGCAATAAAGCGCCGTATGTCATCGTGGCTGTAAATGCCGCCTGCGACTATGACGGGAAAATCGCCATGCTTTCTTGCCGCATCTTTAACCGGCGGCAGCAAATTTTCCAGAGTGTTCTCGGGCAGCTGCCATTGGTCTATCTGAAAACCGATATGCCCTCCGGCAAGGGGGCCTTCAAGCACAACAGCATCAGGCCGGTAGCTGAAGCGCTCCCATTTT
>CAYNVA010000597.1:0-1889 GCA_964400575.1 uncultured Thermodesulfobacteriota bacterium
TCTTCGATTTCAGGTGATAGAAACCGTACTATGACAATACCTGCGCCATAGACAAGCATTGAGGCAAAACCGAGCACGATGCCGTCGAGCATGCAAGCCCAGAAACGGCGCCAGAAGCCGCCATACCGGGCAGGAGCGGCAGGCCTTCCCGGGGCAGCTGCGCCGCTGGCCGCAGATGGCTTCTCGATTTCAGCCGGATCCCGCTGTTTCTCATCAAAAGTCCGGTCAATGCCGGGCGGCCGCTCAGCGGCGGTCTGCAGACCCAACAATACGCCGCAGCGCTGGCACAGCCGGTCGTCTTCAGCATTTAAACAGCCACATCGCGTACAGCGCATTTTGTGAAACCCTCTCTATCCGATAGAGCCTGTTGCATAGCCGATGATTGCAAGCACGGCAAGCGGCGCTGTCTCGGCGCGCAGCACAGCTTTGCCGAGCCCGGCAGCAGCAAATCCGTGCCTGCGGGCAAGCTCTGCCTCGGCACCGGAAAAACCGCCCTCCGGCCCCACGATAAAAACAATACCCTGCGGCGGGCTGTGCGCGGCAAGCAGGCTGCGCAGGCCTACAGCCTGCTGCTGCTCCCAGAGCAGTACTTTTAAAAACCCGTCAAAAGGGCCGGCCAGGGCTTCTTCAAAATCACAGGCCTGATCCACGACCGGCACCCGGCGCACACCCGACTGCTTGACAGCCGATATGGCAATCTGCTGCCAGTGATGCTGCTTTTGCGCAGCTTTGTCACTGTCCCAGCGGGGAATGCAGCGTGACGAGAAAAAAGGCAGGATGCGCGATACGCCCAGCTCCGTGCTCTTTTGCACGATAAAGTCCATCTTCTGCGACTTGAGCACCGCCTGAACAAGCACGACCCGGCACGCCTCAGGGCTGCCGGCGGCATAGGTTTCGATAATCCGAACAGTAACGGCATCAGCATGTCGCTGCGCAATGACGGCGCTGTAGGCAGTGCCCGATCCGTCAAACAGCACAATTTCGTCATCGCGCTTCAAGCGCAGCACCCGAGTGATATGCCGCGCTTCATCGCCGGTCAATGTAACCGTTTCGGAAACCGGCGGGCTTTCTATATAGAAACGACGCATGATGTCCTTTCAGACTGTAGACTGTAGGCTGTTAGGTTTCTTATAGCCTAAACTCCTACAGCCTCTGTACCCACACACTTACTTTCGACCTTTACATAGCATAGTTTTAGTGATAAACAAACTTCTCTCAAACAAGCAAACAAACTATCCGTAATATCTCATCAATTCAACTTGCTGGAGGAGTGGAACCATGAAGGTGCTGGTAGTCGGCGGCGGTGGGCGCGAGCATGCCCTTGTCTGGAAAATAGCCCAAAGCCCGAAGGTGACAAAAATCTACTGCGCGCCGGGCAATGCGGGCATAGCCCGGACTGCAACCTGCATCGACATCTCCGCAGACGACATAGACGGACTTAAAAAATTCGCCCTCGATACGCATATCGGCCTTACCGTGGTGGGGCCCGAGCTGCCGCTCACCCTGGGCATCGTCGACAGTTTTGAAAAAGACGGCCTGCGTGTTTTTGGCCCCTGTGCCGCTGCCGCCCGCCTTGAAGGAAGCAAACAATTTGCAAAAGAGATCATGCGGGAAGCCGGCATACCCACGGCGGACTTTGCCGTATTCACCGATGCAGCGGCGGCAAAAAAATACATTCTGCAAAAGCAGCGGCCCCTTGTGGTGAAAGCCGATGGCCTTGCCGCAGGCAAGGGCGTATTCCCCTGCCAAACTGCTGATGAGGCGACACGTGCCGTTGACCGCATCATCACGCAGAAGGAGTTCGGCGATGCGGGCTCTGTTATCGTGATTGAGGAATTTCTCCAGGGCGAAGAGGCCTCATTTATCTGCTTTACCGACGGCACAACCGT
>CAYNVA010000598.1:0-4721 GCA_964400575.1 uncultured Thermodesulfobacteriota bacterium
CTTAAAACGTGTAAAGAATGCGGGGAAGCTTTTGCACCGGAAAACCAACTGGCTTATTTCTCTAAAAAAGCCGGGCTGCCTGAGGATTATTATGATGTATGCCGGCATTGCCGTACATGACCGGTAAGCACTATTAACTTAAAAAAACATTGGGTAGGTTATGAAAGTAGATCGTAAAATATGCGTCGGCTGCGGAGCCTGTGTAAATCTCTGTCCACGGTTAGCCATTCGTCTTATCGATGATAAATCTTTTATTGATCAGGTTTCCTGTATCGAGTGTGGCACCTGCAGGGCTGGCTGCGGTGTGGATGCAATTTTCTGTGACTGCCGCTTTCCTGAAATACTCTTGCTTAATCTCACAAGCGATACCTATGAAAAAGGGGAGCGCTCATGAAAAAAATCTATGATTTTATTGTAGTTGGAGCAGGGCCCGCAGGGTTGATGATCGCAAAAGAGCTGTCAGCAGCAAGGCAGGATGTGCTTCTGATTGATATAAAGAAGGAAATATCGAAAGTTTACCGTTCCTGCTGTACCATGCTGATCAATGAACCCAATACACACGGGGAAACCGTTCGCTTTGTTAATAATGATCTTTATTTTGAGAAAACCGGCATTACGGTGAAATACGGTCATCCCTATGTGAAACTGGTGAAGAGTTCGAGACTTTCAACCGGCGGCAACAAGCTGACCATGGTCAACCGTGAAAACGGGGTAGCGCTGCCGTATACCAAAGAGATCATCCTGCGTAATCTCCTGGAAGAATCCCTGGCAAACGGTGTGGATATCTTAACCGAAACAGCCGGTATTCGGGCGGAAAATATTAACGGTAAAGTAAAAGTCACTATTCGCGACAACCATACACGAACACTCAAGGAAGTCTGGTGCAGGGTTTGTTTCGCGGCGGACGGTTGCAACTCACAGATTGTTACGGGCCTGGAGTTGTTCAGGACCCGAAAATATTTTGGTTCATACCGGGTGGCCTCCTATTTCCTTGATGAAGTGGATTATCCGAACTGGGATTCTTGGATCACCTGTCTGGGAAAGGGGCATACTCCCTGGGGCAAAGGTCAAATCTATATGGTCCCCAAATATCTGCCGGATGCAAAAAAAGGAGATAAACCTATTCTTGATGTGTTCTGCGGGACCCCCTGCGGTTTGCCGGCCAAAATGGGCCTGGACTGGTTCTTAACAGAAGGCCCGTTTAAAGAATGGTTCCATAATGCTAAAATTGTACATAAGGCAGCATGTGTGCTGAACTTTTACACCTGTATTATGAATCCGGTAGAGGGAAATATTGTTGTGGTGGGTGATGCGGCCGCCTTTATTGAAACCTACTGTCAGTCGGCATTGATGTACGGCTATCTGGCAGCACAGGCCGCACTGAAAGTCATGAGTACCGGAAAAGGGTATGATGATTATACCAATTTTTGGCGGGAAAGCTTTGAATACTGCCATCCCGGTGAAATTGAAAAGGCACTGCAGGCTTTTGGTCTCGGGCGACTTCAGGATGAACAGCTGAATTATATTTTCAGCCTGACCAATGATGAAGAATATGCCGGATACGTCAGCGAAAACACGGCAGGCTATGTGATGCAAAAGGCCATCATGAGTCATATTGACCAGATTAGAAAAGAGCGTCCCGAAATTGCGGCTGTAATTGAAAAACACTGGAAATCGTCGGCGGAAGACAACGTGCATCAATAAAAAAAGAGGTGTATGTGGCGAGAATACTGATACCATCCCTGAGCCAGGCAAGGAAGGAGTCATTTGCAGCTCGGGGGATACATCTGGTTGAATCCATTACCGCCCCCGAGTTCGAGCAGGTTATTGCGGACTACCTCAATCGGCATAATGTCCTGCACCTTGCAACCTGCATGAACAATGAAGTGCGCAGTACAACTTTAGAATATTTCAACAATGGCCTGACAGTGTATATTTTATCTGAAGGCGGCGGAAAGCTGACCAACCTGAAAGCAAACCCTACTGTCAGTTATACGGTTGCAGACCCGTATAATCCTGAAAATGATTTTTTCAGTGCTTCAGGCATCCAGGTCTGGGGTGCTGCCTCTGTTTTCAGAAAAAACGATGCCCCCGATACATTTTCAGAAATTTACCGGCATTCCCGCACTGCAGATTCTTTGAAGCAGCAAAATCTGGGCTCCCAGGCTGACAGGGTAAATTTTTATGTCATAACCATTGTTCCTGAGAAAATTAATTATATTAATTACCGGCAGGGTTATAGAAAAACCACATGGGAGCGCTGAAGGCGCAGACCGGGAATCAGCCCGCCTGATGCTCCCGGCGCCATTTAAAACAATGACGATCCTGCCGGGTGCTCTTGACTGCATGTGCGCATTTTCAGTTCATCCGGTGGCAGCCCGTATGCTGCCCTTGCAAATAATAACAAAAAAATAAAGGCGGATGATATGGATAGTACAGCAAATCAGAATTCGGGCACAGGGTCCCTGCCGGCGGTTCAAGCTCCGCCCCGCAGAAAATTCTTTAAAGCTTTCTCTATTGCCGGGCTTTCGGCAGCGGCTCTTCTGGGCATGCCCCGCAGGGCACGTGCCTGGATGGATGGCAAATTTCGGGAGCGGCAGGACCTCGCTGATGCCTTCAAAGTACTCGAAAAAACCTACAGCGATATCACCCCCTACCCCCATAAGTTCAATGACGCCTTAGTGAAGCTCGCGCTTCGAGACCTCGATTTCGCGGTAAAAAAAGGCTTTGATAAAGAGTTTGCAGCTCATTCCGTCCTGACCCTCGGGGTGCCGATCGAGCGGCATATCAAGCCCGCTATTGCAATGCTCGGTAAAGATTGTTTTCTGTGGGGTATTTTTGAGCGCACAAGCTGCTCCTATCAGCTGTTTGAATATATTGACATCAGCAAGAAAAATGAGCGCTCATTCCCCTGCCCGTACAAACCGATTCTGGGGTACATACAAAACGTTGATGTGCAGTATGCGATTACGTGGAAAGATGTGTGCGAGAAATGGTGTTCAAGAACATGGAACGGGTTTGCCGATACGGCAGGCGTAAAAATTAAAATTATGCCGGGTACAACCTGCCGGGTCAAAGTTATATAAGTTCCCGATCCACTGCCATTGAAAAAGCCTGAAAAAGCTTTCCGGCAGGCAGTGTACATAAAAAAATTACATGGGAGCATGAAGGAGCAGATCACAGCCTCTTAAATTATCCGGAGCTGAGCCATTCTCCTGCCAGCTGTGTTTTGCCAGAAGCTCTCATTTTTAATAAAAAGTTTTACTACCACACGTGAAAATACTTACAAAGGCGGTACCTATGCAAAAAGTGACCAGAAGAGTATTCACCAAACAATCATTGCTTTTTTCATTTGCTGCTGCAGTGGGAATCCCGGCCATAGCGGCTGCTGCCGGCGGCCCTCCCGCAGGCATGAACGCGGCAGGGGCATCCGCGATGCTGGACAAGCTCAAAAACAATGCTTTTGCCAACAGAAATGATCTCTCCGATGCCATCAAATCTCTGTATATGACCTATGACACCACGAGCCCCTATCCGCATAAATTTAATGAGGTTCTGACAAAGCAGCAGTTGAGAAGCCTTCAGTTTTATATTAACAGCGGGGCTGAGAAGGATTATGTTGCCCACTATCTAACCACAGCCGACCCCCTTCTGAAAAGAATCAAATCAATTGTCGAAAAAAGCGGCGAGGAGCAGGGGCTTTACAACATGTTCGAAGGCACGTCAACTTCATACCAGCTCTTTGAGCATATCAATGTGGCGCCCGGAAGCAGAACATTCCCGTGCCCGTATAAGGAGCTGCTTGAAAACTGCAAAAAATATCTGCTCACGTTTAAAATGGATTTAAACGATGTCTGCACAAAATTCTGCACCCCGCTCTGGACGGGGATCGCTGAACAAATAGGCATCAGCCTTACCGTTCAGCCAGGAGACATATGTACCGTTACCCTTAAGGCACAGGACAAAAAGCCTGAAGGAGGTGCCGCATGAATGAACATAAAAGTCAAAGCCCGAATGCGGATCTTCTTCCAGCGGCCCAAAGCGCACCGCGTAGAAACTTTTTTAAAACGCTCTCTCTTGCCGGCCTTTCGGCTGCGGCGCTGCTGAGCTTCCCCCGCAAGTCACTGGCCTGGCTGGATGGAAAGTTCAGGGAGCGCCAGGACCTCTCTGATGCCTTCAAGGCTCTTGAAAAAACCTACAGCGACATTACCCCCTATCCGCATAAATTCAATGATGCTTTGGTAAAGCTTCAGCTTCGAGACCTCGATTTTGCCGTTAAAAAGGGCTTTGATAAAGAATTTGCCGATCATTTTGTCCTCACGCTCGGTGTGCCGATCGAACGGCATATCAAACCCGCTATTGCAATGCTCGGCAAGGATTGTTTACTTTGGGGAATTTTTGAGCGCACAAGCTGCGGCTATCAGCTGTATGAACGCATTAACATTAGTAAAAAAAATGAGCGTTCATTCCCCTGTCCGTACAAATCAATTCTGGAGCATATACAGGGCGCTGATGTACACTATGCAATCAAGTGGAGAGATGTATGCGAAAAATGGTGCTCGAGAACATGGAATGGTTTTGCCACTACGGCAGGCGTAAAAGTTAAAATATATCCAGGGGAAACCTGTAAGGTCAAAGTTATCTAGGGCTTTGCCCGTGAGATTAAGCGCATGTTTGATCCAAATAATGTGCTCGCTCCGGCAATAGTCTTGCCGGACTGA
>CAYNVA010000599.1:0-1552 GCA_964400575.1 uncultured Thermodesulfobacteriota bacterium
GACGGGCCTGCGCTTTTTCTCCGATGACGAAAAAAGTCGCTTTCACCTTGCTTTGCTCCAGCAGTTCCAGAAGCAGGGGGGTTGTGGCAGGATCAGGGCCGTCGTCAAATGTCAGGGCTACCATAGTGCGGCCCGTGCATCCGCGGCTGATGACCGGCAAAAAGAATCCTGACTGCGGGAAAAACGGCGCTCCCACACAGCACGCAACAAAGATGCCCAGCGGCAGCGCGCAGAGCCGCTCATCAACCATTGCCAGAACCAGTGCCCCGCAGGCGCACAGCAGGGAGATTTTCACGACCGGCAGAAGCGAAGAAGAAGGGGCTGATTTTTGCATGTCCATTAACCCAGGATCTCTACAGCGGTTATGCACTGACCCAGCCCCAGCAGCAAAATTCCCCGACCGTGCAGGGATCCCGGTGCGGCGCGGCGCAGCCCTGCGGGCAATTCTCCCTGCCTGACACAATCAACTGCAATAACTGCTGCCACAGCCGAGGCCGAGGCAAACTCGCCGGTCACTGCCCGGTAATCGATAACCGGGCAGTCCCGGCCTGCGGCATTTATGAAAAGCTCAAGCTGCTTATTGCCATTATCACGTTGAGCACCCGGAATTCCTGCAAAGACAGCTCCATACTTTTTGCTGATAGTTTCAGACCCGCCCAGCGCAGCTAAGAGGCGCTTAATCGTCAGGTCGCTAGCTGGATCATTTGAAACAAAAAGGGGCGCAATGCGCAAACCCATTGGTGCATCGGAGGGCTGAAGCAGCAGGGCGCCCCCACCGTCTGAAGAAACCGATGCTCCCGCAGCGGAAGCATCAAAAAGCGGCGTTAATTTTTCATGGTATTCATCAGCGCCGATGACCATGATCGTGCCCGGGGCTTCATGGGTGATTAATCCGGCGCTGAAAAGCGCCTGCTCAAATGAATAATCGCCATCGGTAAGGGTAATGTTGGGGCCCTTTGCCTGAAAGTGCAGTGCCACCTGCCCTGCAGGGGCATTATGCACGGAGCCGATAAAATCGGTGGGGCTGGTGAAACGCTCTTGCGTTGAAAAAAGCTGCGAAAGAAAATCATGTGTTTCAGACAGCCCTCCCCAGCCGGTGCCGAAAAAAACTGAAGCCGGCGGTTCTGCACAGCCTGAGCTGCCGTGGGCGGCACTAGCCAGAGATAAAGCCATGCGCGGCAGCCGCTTGAGCCGCCGCACCGCGCTTTCATTGAGACCCGCCATAATGGCCCTGGCAGGGGCCATGCCGCTGATGCCTGCCCCCTCACGGAGCCCTGCAAGGGTCTGCGCACAATCGCCTGCGCCAGTGAGGCATGAGCTGCCAAGCACTGCAAAGGCTGTGCTGCGGCTTGTGGTTTGCACGGGCATCCGGGTTGCGGCTGGTTTGCAGAGCAGGATTGATGCATTGTTGCCGCCAAAGCCGAAAGCATTTGAAAGCACGGTGGATACAGGCCTGCGGCACGGCGAGCTGAGCGGGATCAGCTGCAGCCCGGGATCAGGCTGGCGGCATCCGGTATTTGCCGGCAGTATGCCATGGGCAATACTTAAAACG
>CAYNVA010000600.1:0-1844 GCA_964400575.1 uncultured Thermodesulfobacteriota bacterium
GCTGATCCGGTCGCCGACTTTCACCATGCCGCCGGACAGCACCCTGCCGAATATGCCTTCTGTGGGCATGACGCAGGTACCGGCCTGATGGTAAATGGCGCAGGGGGTATGGCACTCTTTACCATGCTGGGAAATTTCAAGTTCGACGCTGTCACCAATTTTGATTTTTGAGCCAATGGGAAGTGCGAGCAAATCCATGCCCTCGGTGGTAAGATTTTCAGCAAAATCACCGGGCCCGACATCAAGGCCCATGTCCTGCATCTTCCTGATGCTCTCCATGGCAAGCAGGCTTACCTGACGGTGGGTTGCGCAATTGCCATGAGCATCGCCTTCAATGCCGAACTGCTCGACAAACTGCGCCTGGCCGACATTTTTCTTCCGCATGCCGGTTTTAGCGCTTGTGCATACGGCAAGGATGGCGCCCAGGTTGGATTCTTTAATGTTTTCCACGTAACGTTTCTCCCTTTGGCTTATGTAAACTATGTGCTTTTTATTTATTAAAGATTCTGTCGGGTTCGCCCTTGTGATCCAGTGCCTTCACAGCCAAAAGGGTTTCGGTAGGCTGGTTGGAGCAACCAAGCCAGGCATTTTTCCCCGGGCTTAACCCGACCTACAAAGCCCAATGTGACTGACTTTCGGGTTTTCACGTGCCGGATAAACGCCCGGGCTGAGCCAACGGCACAAGAATCTTGAACAACGTGTCACCGGGCGCGCTCTGAATATCAAATGTTGCAGCATATGGTCGCATCAGCCGCCCCACCCGCTGAAGGCCGCTTTCCCGTGAGAACTCATTGCCGACCGCACATGGCTTGTGCAGCAAATCAAGCAGCTCCTGCCTGCTACGGGGCGCAATGCCGCAGCCCGTATCCCGGAAACAGATTTCAATGCAACCATCGGCAACCGACATGGCTACGGTAAGCCTTTTTTCGGGGGAATTGAGCATGGCGCCGCAGGCATTATACAAAAGCTCCAGAAACGTGAGGGTGAAGGCAACCGGGTCGGCCGTGACAGGAGGAATATTTTCCTGAAACTCATAGGACTTGTGCGTATGATGTTTGAATTCCATATCGGCATTCAAAAATGCAAGCACGCTTTGCAGCAGCATGTCGAGCTGGAATTCGGCAGCCTGATTTCTGAGAACCTCCTGGCTTGTCCTGATAGAGTTTTTCAATATATCATTAATTCTCGAGCAGCTCTGGCCGATCACATCAAGATCATGGAGACACTTCTCAAGTTCGGCTTCAGAAGCAGCATCACCTGCGGCCGGATGAATTTTGGCAAGGCGCATCTGCAACAGCTCCATCCTGCCGAAAATCGCCGAAAGGGGCGTGTTGATATTATGCGCCACACCGCCGATAAGCGAACCTATGAAAGCAAGGCTCAGAATCTGGTCTGCCGAAAGATCTTTAAGCATATACCCTCTGCTTCATGCACTGCAAAAATCACCCTGCAGGATGCTTCAACACAGCATACAAAAGTTTGCATTGCCGTGTCTCTCCTTTTTCTAGTGCGTGAAAATTGTTTTCAGGTTTGTCTCATAAGGCGGCCGCACAAGGCCGCGATCGGTAATGATGCCCGCTATCAGGTCGGCAGGCGTTACGTCAAACGACGGATTCCAGACGGGCGTTCCAACAGGGGCTGTCCGGCACCCGCCAAATCCCGTCACTTCATCGGCCGCGCGCTCCTCAATGGGAATGGCATCACCGTTGGCGATGGCCGGATCAACCGTTGATCTGGGCGCTGCGATATAAAACGGCACGCCGTGCTGACGGGCAAGAACTGCCAGGCTGTAGGTGCCGATTTTATTTGCCGAGTCGCCGTTTGCGGCAACGCGGTCAGCCCCC
>CAYNVA010000601.1:0-2307 GCA_964400575.1 uncultured Thermodesulfobacteriota bacterium
CGCCGCAGGCGGTCTTGCCTGCGGCCCTTGTCTCAGAAGCTCGAGTCAGTGGCAGTCGTGAGAGGCGCAGGCATTCTGCACCGTCAGCTCATCGAGCGTGTTTGCCGTGCAGTGCGCAATGGTCTGCTCGACCGTGCCGGACACTGCCCTGAACACTTTTATGCCCGTCTGGTTGAGCATCATGACGGCCCGGGCGCCCATGCCGCCGGTGACCACCATATCGACAGCCCGGCCCTGCAGCGCTGCCACAGGATTGCAGGTGCCGTGCTCATGATGGCTGTTGCCGTTTTCGACAATTTCCAGAGCCAGGGAATCGGTGTCGTAAATGGTAAAATACGGCGCGCTGCCGAAGTGGCCGTACACCTGTGCGTTCTTTCCTTCGCCTGTTTCAGTGGGAATACAAATTTTCATTGTCGCTTCCTTTCTTGATCCGTGGTTTCAGTTTGTCTGTCGGGAACGCCCCCCGAAATTTTAAGCGCCTTGCCATGCACAAGGACATCGGCAACTTTACGGCGGGCTTCATGCACGATATTGGCAAAAGTCTGACGTGAAATTTTCATACGCCGGGCCGCGTCTTCCTGATACAGCCCCTCAAGGTCTGCAAGCCGCAGGGCTTCAAACTCGTCGAGGCTGAGCTCGGTTTCCTCAAGCTCGCACAGGGGCACAGCCCGCGGTTTGAAATAGATGGCTCCGGGTTCTCCTTCAATATGTCTGCATTTACAGGGCCTGGGCATGAAGCTGACTCCTCGTTATTGGCATATGCCATAAATATACAGCACGCCCCGCGCTGAGTCAAGGCCTGTCATGAAAAATTTTCCGCACGGAGCGGCACTATTTTTTGCTGCCCTTGATGCACCATGCTTTTTTATCAAAATTGTTTAGCTTGACACATGTAATTTTTTATGAGATATTTCAAATTATCAAGAAGTAAAGTAATATATTTTAATTTAAAATCCAGTACGACTGACCAACAGAAAGCCCATGGGATTTAGATTAATCTCACGGGCTTTTTTTTGACCGGAAACTTTATATGCGCACTTTGCAAGCAACCGCAATTGACCTACAGGGAGCTCGTAGTATGAATAATAAAATATATGTCGGCAACCTGACGGAACTTATAACCTCTGAGGATCTCAAGGATAACTTCAACGACCTTGGCAAATGTATTTCAGCAAAAGTCATCAAAGACAGGCTTACTGGAAAATCCAAGGGATTTGCTTTTGTGGAAATGGCCACTGAACAGGACGCCCAGGATGTTATACGAAAATGCAAGGGTGTCGAGCTTGACGGCAATAAACTGATCGTGACCCTTGCGCGGCCCAAGACCGAGTCGCAAGAAGCGGGTGGAGAAGGCTTCAAGAAGCGCCGCGCTTTATAATTGCAATAGGTGTAGAATATGAGTAAAATGCACTGAAGTTCACATATCGTGATCTCTGGTGCCTTTTCAGGCAAGCCGGACTGGTTTTTGGAGTCCTTTGTAATCGGCCATAGTGTGGATGCAACAGGAATAAAACAAGATTTCCAAAATCCACTCTCGCTTAAGTATTATTAATAAATGATAGGAGGAAAAAAGAATGGCTGAAGGTAAAGTAAAATGGTTCAATGAGAAAAAAGGGTTCGGTTTTATTGAGTCTGCTGAACATGGGGACGTTTTTGTGCATTATTCTGCTATTGCGCAATCAGGTTTCCGTTCACTGGCCGAAGGCGATGTTGTTACCTTTGATGTTGAAAAGGGCAACAAGGGTCTTCAGGCGGTTAATGTCAGAACAAAATAAGTACGCCAACCTGAGCAGGCGCTCCCCTTAACAGGGGGGGCCTGCTTCTAGATCCTGAAAGCGGCTGTATGCAGGGGCCATCCTGCATGCATCCGCTTTTTTTGTCTGTAAAAATTTGAATTTGAACTGGCAAGTTTGTACTGCATTTTTGCTTTCTGCTAATCCAACTTATATCACGTAGTGTGGAGTTTTAAAGTAAAAGGCCTCACCACTAGATATTGCGGTGAGGCCTTTTTGTTGAATTAGTCTCAGTTTTAATTCTTACCCACCATCGGCGGTATGGCTTCAAGAAAGCGGCGCGTCACCGCCCGCAACGCCGGGCTGCGCTCAAGGGCGGCATTGATGCTGTCGGCATTGTTATAATAGATATTGATTATCCTGCGGCCCACGGCGCTTTGTGCAAGTTTGCTGTCGCGGAAACCGCGCAGGTTTTCAAGCTTCGGATTGTCAGCACCCAGCACTTGTTTGGCCGGGCATAGCTTCTTGCCACCGGTGGTGGTCGTCGTGGTGCTCGGGGCCACGGTCGTGGTGG
>CAYNVA010000602.1:0-3201 GCA_964400575.1 uncultured Thermodesulfobacteriota bacterium
CATGAGGCAGGTTGATTTGCCTGCATAGCCGGTGATAACGTCGCCGGTCTCAAAAGCAAATGCTGTCGATACGATGGTAAGCTGCTCAGGGGTTGCCGGGAAGAGCACCAGGTCGGGCCTGCTCATTTTTTCAAAAGCGCCGATGATCATGCCCTGATACATATGGGGAAACTGGGGGAACATGTCTCTGTTTTTTGTCATGGGCTCACGGGAGGCATACAGGTTGCCCTCGCCAATGACGGAAGCCTCCAGCGCTGCGTCGAAATCCTCGCGCGCCACGCGCTTGGCCGCAAGGCCCATGTTCAAGCATCCGCCGCACATGCTTGCCGCAGATGTAAACAGCAGCGGTGAGCCCTGCCCTTCAAATACGTCGCCGCATATGGCGCACCAGAACTGGGGTCCCTCCTCGGCCGGGATATCGCCGGGCGCCTTGTCAACAAACTTCATGGCTGCGATGCCGCGCGAGATACCGAACTTTTCCCTGAGGACTGCGGACAGTACTTTTACATCCAGCTCTGCTTTTGTCGCCCCCATGGCAATTGAGCCCGTAGAGCAATACCGCATGCAGCGGCCGCAGTCGCAGCACATGTCGGTTATGATGACTTTGTCCTCACGGCGCATGATAGCGCGGTTGGGGCAGTTGCCAATGCAGGAGCCACATCGGGCACATAGTTCCTGGTTGATGGTAAAGGGCATTGAGGTTCTCCTTTAAATTATTTGTAACGGCCATAGTGCATACGTCTATGTTGTTCATAACGGACTTTTTTCACGCGGTCAAGATAATGAGATATCCGCATGTTGACCTAAACAATATTTAATTAATCATGTTTAATTATTTTAAACATTATAATTAATTTTTATACCATATTCATGTTGACACAAAAAACCCTTTAAGCTAAAATGTGAACTGACTGGTCGGTTAACACCTGGGGATGTCATGGATGAATTAAAGAGAGACAGGAAAGAGGAGATTTTTGAAGCAGCTGTGCAGTGCTTCAATCAAAAGGGCTATTACGAGACAACAATCGATACGATTGCCGCCACAGCTAAAATCAGCAAGGGCGGTATCTACTATCACTTTAAGTCAAAAAAAGATCTTTTCCTGGAGCTGTTCAACTACCGCGTCAACCGGTATTTCAGTTATCTGAAAACCTATACCGCAGATATTGACAACCCCGAGGAGCGGCTTCGCGTATTCATCAACAAGGCCAGCTATATTCAGAAGGAAAACGCGGATTTTTTCAAGTTTTGCATCGAGTTTTTGTCAATGGGTGTTCGCGACCCTGAAATTCGCGACATGATGACTGATTTTTATAAAGAATCTGTGGGCACCTTTAAAAGCTATGTCGAGGAAGGCATAGGCATGGGTATTTTCAAGCCCCATGACGGAGAAAAGACCGCCCTTGCGATTTATTTCCTGTTTATGGGAGTATTCTTCACCTATTTCTCGGTCAATGTTGAATATGACCTGATAGAGCAGCACTCGTATCAGCTGAACAATATCTTTAATACTCTCAAGCAGTAAGAATGCAGCCAGGGCCGGCAGGCCTGTTTTTTTGAACAGCTTGGTAAACTGACCGGTCGGTTAAACAGTTAAGGAACTTTTCACGAAAAATCCTAAAAGGAGGAAAGCATAATGGGCCTTCCAAAAGGAGCATATCAGGCGCTGGCAGATGCGCTTGGCGCAGAAAACATCTGCGACGATCCAGCCGTTACCTCGGGCTACAGCTATATGTGGCTCATCTACAGCACCCATGCCCAGTCGGGCCGGTACAGGCCAGCGGCCGTGGTACTGCCGCGCAGCACGCAGGATGTCCAGACCATCATTAAAATCGCCAACCGGTATAAATTCAACTATATCCCGGTCGGATCCAATCTGCTGCCGCCGACCATACCGACCCGGGCTGACACGATCATCATCGACCCCAAGCGGATGGACAGCATTGTCGAGATCGACACGCAGAACATGTATGCCGTTGTGGAGCCGTATGTGACCTATGCCCAACTGCAGGCAGAGGCCATGAAACACGGCCTCACGATCACGGTTGCTGAGGCGGGCGCCCAGGTGTCGGTGGTGGCCAACAACATGTTTCAGGGCATGGGCGGTACGGGGCATAAATTCGGCTATAACCGCGGGGTGCTCGGGTGCGACTGGGTGCTGCCCAATGGCGACCTGCTGCATATCGGCTCGCGAGGCAATGCCGGGGCCGACTGGTTTTGGGGCGACTGCGCCGGCATGAATCTAAAAGGGCTGCTGCGGGCCGATTCAGGCCACTGCGGCGGCATGGGCATGGTTACCCGCATGGCGGTGAAGCTGTTCCCCTACCCCGGGCCGCAAACGTTCCCGGTCAGGGGCGCAAACCCCAATTTTGATGTCGACTTTCCCAAAGACCGCTTCAGGCTCAACCTGATAAAATTTCCCGAACGCAAGAAACTGATCGAAGCGATTTATGAAGTCGGCCACGCTGAAATTGCCGCCGCCGTTCATGAAGAGCCCGCCACCATGATACTCTCGGGCGCCTCGCCCTCGGTTGAATACTTCTGGAAAAAATACCCCGACTTCATGCAGCAGTGGCGCAATGTGCTGTCGGTGACGCTCATCGGTTTCTCATCGCCGCGGCAGGTGGCCTATGAGCAAAAGGTGCTTGACGCCATCGTGGCCGAGCTGGGCGGGCAGTACATCGATGAAAGCTCCGAGCTGTGGCGCATCGGGCATGATAATATCGGCGAGCAGATTCGCACGGGTCTTTCCAACCGTCTGTTCCGCATCGCCGGCGACTTCTTCGTCATCGGCGGCTTCGGTTTCGACTCCATCGACCAGAGCTATAAAATGAGCGAGGACTATATGTGGCCGCTCATTGAAGCGGGACAGAAAAAGGGCCACTTCGTAGAGGATGATACGCATAATGACTGGCTCAACTCCTACCAGCTGGGGCACTACTCCGAGACCGAGCCCCTGATTTACTTCGAGCACGACCTTGATGCCGGGGCAACCTTCATCAACAGCTATGCCCAGACCGTGGTGGAAGCTGTTAAGCGCAGAATGTGCACCACGTGGCCCCTGGGGCCCATGAACTATATCGCCGGCCCCACAATGTGCAACTACCATGATCTTGTTTTAAAAATTAAAAAAGCTGTAGATCCGCGGCTGACGTCAAACCCGGACTACCCCGTGCCGCAGGAACCGCCCAAGTGATTTTG
>CAYNVA010000603.1:0-1601 GCA_964400575.1 uncultured Thermodesulfobacteriota bacterium
GCTGCAGGTGCTGGAATCACGGGCTGTGCAGCGGCGGTTTGGACTATCTGATGGCGACCTAGAGCTTGTGCGGCTCTGGATCACAAAAACCCGTATCCGCTGGGGCAAAGACGCTGCCTCGCGCTCGCAGGACGGGCTGCCCGCCTGCGGCGAAAACACCTGGGAGGCGGGCCTCGAGCGGCTGCTGCTGGGGTATGCCATGCCTGGCGATGAAGGCATGCTGTTTGATGGCGTGCTGCCCTATGGCCCCATGGAGGGGGGCGCTGCGCAGGCGCTGGGCAGGTTTGCCCAGTTCATGAGCGTTCTTTTCACACTTTCCGACCGGCTGCGGGGCGACAAAAATCTTGCCGCCTGGTCCCGTCTTCTGCAGGACATGCTTGCCGATTTTTTTGATCCCGACTCAGAAGATGAAACCCACACCCTTGACACGGCGAGGGCTGCCTGCGCTGGCCTTGGCCGCATGCAGGAGCTCTCGGGCTTTAACCGGGAGCTTTCTCTTGAGGTCGTGGCTGAGCATCTTGAAAAAGCATTTTCTCAGCAGGTGACAGGAGCGGGCTTCCTCACGGGCGCGGTGACGGTATGTGCCATGCTGCCCATGCGCAGCATACCGTTTAAAATAATATGCCTTCTGGGCATGAACGACGGCCTGTTTCCCCGCGTTGCGCGGCCGCCCGCCTTTGACCTCATTGCACGCCACAGCCAGCCCTGCGACCGTTCGGTTAAAAAGGACGACCGCTACCTGTTTCTCGAAACCCTGCTCTCGGCCCAGCAGCAGCTCTTCATAAGCTATACGGGCCAGAACATGAGCGACAACTCTGTCATACCGCCCTCAACCGTGGTAAGCCAGCTTCTTGACTATATCGAGCAGGGGTTCACCTGCCCGGACCCGGAGAAGCCCTTGCGGGAGTATATGATCACCAAACACCGGCTGCAGCCGTTCAGCCCCGGCTATTTTGAAGGCAAAGACCTGCGCAGCTATTCGCTGCGGGACTTTCACTGCGCCCGCGCCATCAGGCAGGGAGTCGCCGCAGAAATGCCGCTGTTTTTTTCTGGTGACCTGACCGCAGCAGAAGATGCATTCAGAACGCTCACCCTTGATGACCTGTGCCGCTTTCTGGTAAACCCCTGCCAGTATATCCTGCAGAAGCGGCTGGGGATTTATTTTGATGCTGCTGAAGACCTGATCGAAGACCGGGAGCCTTTTGCCCTTGCCGGGCTTGAGCTCTACACAGTCGAGCAGGAGCTGCTCGAACGCAGGCTTGCAGGCGCGGACACTGAAGAGCTCTATCCCTCCGTGCGCGCCCAGGGGCTGCTGCCCCACGGCATGGTGGGCGAGCTTGTATATGATGCCTCCGTAAGTAAAATAGATGATTTCATAGAGAAAATAGAACCTTACCGGGCCCATGCATCGGCTAAGCCTGTGGCCCTTGTTCTGCAGGTGGGGCAGTTTACTTTGACCAGCACCTTGAGTGCGGTACACAGCCGCACGCTGGTTGTGTACCGCTATGCGAGGGCAAAGCCCAAAGATTTCTTGCGGGCATGGATCTATCACCTTGCTCTGTGCGCCTCCGGCACGGGCGACCGGTCATTGCTGTTTGCCC
>CAYNVA010000604.1:0-3434 GCA_964400575.1 uncultured Thermodesulfobacteriota bacterium
GTATTTTTAATATTAGAGCATTTTTCGAAATAGTATAGCCATATGCGCACAGGTGAGCTTTTGGTGAGGGCAGCCCGTGCGGTTCGAGCGATTGGCTTTCCATCAGCACCTCGTTTCCCTGCGAGAATAGAGCACGGGCAAACGAGTCAAAGGCTCACCATGAGACTGTGTGGTTACAACAAAAAGGAAAATACTCTAGTACATTCAATGCCGTTAGGTGAATATCCTTTCAAAACAGTATGAAAAAATTGACTGTCCCGATAAGGATGTTGAGCATGGCATGTGGCCGGTTCACGATACTGTATAATGACGCACTATCTTGATGCTGCTCAGATACATAATCACGCACACAGAATTTCCGACTCCCTCTTTTATGAAAAATGTGATGACACCTTCGACACTGCTGCAAAAAAAGGCTGCCGGGCTTCCAAAACGCATCATTTTGGTGATCCTTTTTTTTGTTGCCAATATGATCTGCTACATGGACAGGGTCAACATTTCGGTTACCGCGCCGGTTATCATGAAGGAATTCGGCTGGAATGAAGCAGCGCTGGGCATGATCCTTTCATCATTTTTTGTGGGATATACGGTTTTGCAGATCCCCGGCGGCTGGCTTGCCGACCGCTTTGGCGGCAGGCGGATTCTCAGTCTTGGCGTGCTCTGGTGGTCGCTGTTTACCCTGCTCACACCCCTTGCGAAAACCGTTACCGGCATGACTGCAGTGCGCGCGCTCATGGGAATTGGCGAGGGCGTCAATTTCCCCTCTATCCAGAGTATGACAGCAAAATGGATCCCCGCGGGTGAGCGATCACGGGTAGCGGGATTTACCCTTTCAGGAGTTTCGGTTGGAAATATTCTGGCCTTTCCGCTGGCAACATTCATCATGACCAGTTTTGGATGGCAGTATGTGTTTTATGTTTTTGGTCTTTTCGGCTTTGTCTGGCTGCTGTTCTGGATAAAGTTTGCAGCAAACAGACCCGAAGAGCACGGGTCGATCAGCACTGAAGAGCTTGCCTATATCAGAGCAAATACGCCGGAAAGCCCGCCGGTTGAAAAAATGCCCTGGAGAAGCATTCTGACGCAAGCCCCCGTGTGGGCGCTCATCATCAATCATTTCTGCGTCAGCTGGGGCTTTTTCATGTTTCTCACCTGGCTGCCGACCTATCTTGTCAAGGTTCATGGATTTTCCATTAAGAACATGGGGATATACTCGATGCTGCCCTACATTGCCATGGCTGTCGGGAGTAATGCAACAGGCTGGCTGGCGGATTACGGCATCAGGCTCACGGGCAACATAACCCTGATACGAAAGCTTATTCACTGCGTAAGCCTGCTGGGCGCAAGCCTGTTTCTGGTTCTCCTTTCACATGCCGATACACAGACCGGGGCTATTCTCCTGATCACGCTTGCCATGGGCATGATGTCCATGACCGGCAGCACCACCGGGCCAAACGCCATGGATATAGCACCCCGCTATGCGGGCATAATCATGGGCATGCAGACCACCGCCGGAAATATTGCAGGTGTCATCGTGCCGGTGGCTGTCGGCTTGATAGTTTCTTTCACAAGCCGGTGGGACCTTGTTTTCTACAGCGCTGCGGGGATTATGGCTTTTGCAGCAGTGGTCTGGGTTCTGTTTGCAACCGGCAAACAGGTGCTTGAGTAGGATAGCCGATGCATGCGAATGTCGGGGTCTTTTATTTGGCCCAATGCTGGGGGCGGTGAGAACCTCAGGAGTACAGCAGGGCTGGCGCAGCGGAATGAAAGCGTGCTAGAGATTCTTTAAGAATTGCATGCCGGCGTCGTGAGCCATTTTAAGAATGTTGGGATTGTTTTTAACGACCCCCCTGCCGTGTTTTTTGCCGCGCGTGCCTGAAACGGTAAGCACATCGGTGACGGTAATGCCGTGAAGCTTCAGCAGAATGACCATCTGTTCGACCACATTGTCATATGCTGTCATGTTCGGCCACATCCAGGAGCTTACAACAAGCCCCTTTTTCCCCGATGGCATCCTGCGGGTGAGATGGGGATTTGCAAAGCAGTCCCAGCGGTCCATAAAGTTTGACATGATGCCGTTCTCGCGCGCCGTATAAATCGGAAAGCCCATGATAAGACCATCCATGCCGTAAAGTTTTCCGTACAGCAAATCCGTCATATCATCCTTTATCGAGCATATTGTTTGTACATCAACCTTACGGCATACTCTGCACCCGGTACACGGCTTTATGTTGAGATCGCAGAGGTAGTGCTTTTCCACTATCGCTCCATTATCCCGGCACACATGCAGCAGTTCGTCGATAATAACGTCGGTATTGCCGCCCTTGCGCGCGCTGGAATTTACCGCCACTATTTTTTTCCCCGGCGATAGAAACAATGGACGGTTTGTAGTCTCGGCCCACCGCACCATGCGCACGGGCTCGGTACCCGGCTGCATATCCTCCTGGCTTCGTGAGGAGAGCATGTCGGCTTTCAGGCGTTCAGGATCCTTGAACCTAAGAATGAGCGGCTCATACCCCCCCGGTAAAACCTCATAGACGGCGTCCCAGAATATATCCGCTGTTACGACGGTACCCCCGTCATATGCAACAATCCTTTCAGCACAGCGAATAAATCTTTCCTTCCAGCGGCCCTGAAGAATGGGGGGCAGAAACCCGCAGAGAGCTTCCAGCTTTTCCTCTGGTTCAGCATCCCAGGTAAATCTTTTCATAAAAAAACACCTTCGCAACAAAAAAAATACTCAGTTGAAACGCACAGCCGAAAAAGCCTTAAGCTTCCAGAACATCATGCTTGAAACAAGCAGGCCGGTGCAAATCGACAGGTCCAGAGCGCAGACAATGCAGAGATAGAGATACTTGCCGGCGGCAGACCGCGACATCCATGCTCCTGCCGGGATAATAATGGCCAAAAAAACAAGCATGCCCGGCCGGAAGCACTGCCAGAGCTTGGGGCTTTCAAGGGCTTTGATGCGCACTATGTTTTTTGTGCAGCTTTTGATGAAAATAAATTTTGCTTTGATCAAACCGATCATGAAGCCCAGCAGGGGCGTTAATAATGACCAGATGTCATCGGGCTGCAGCGCGTAGGCGCTTTTTGCCAGGGCTCCCCCCTTCAGCAACAGCGCAATTCCTCCGGAGTACCAGACACATGCCGCTAGAATCATAACTGTAAGAGTTGAAACCGTCATAAATGCATACTCCTTTCTCAGGGCTGTGCATGATTGATATCATGATTCAGGTGGTCTTTTAAAAAACGACTTGAGCATTGGATCATTGGGATTATTGAGGTAATCCTCCAGTCTTTTAAGCTCAAGACCCGGATACATGCCGAGCAGGGTACTCAGCTCTTCCTTGGTCAGAATACTGTCCGAGGTCGCCCTGAACAAAATGAGATCACTGTTAAAATATTCTTTTTTATACTTCTCAGGCGCTAGATGA